>NZ_JBHJMR010000038.1:0-646 GCF_042310355.1 Wenzhouxiangella indolica
CCGATAACCCATCATTTGATACTGCCATCCTTGGTCGGAATGCAGTATCGGTTTTTCCCCCGCTAATCGGTTCACCGCCTGGGTCAACATTCTGGTTATCTGCTCAAAATTCGGACTTCTCGCCACATCATAAGCAATAATTTCGTTATTAAACAAGTCTTTAATCGGCGATAAATACACTTTGCCTTCCGCACATTTGAACTCGGTGATATCCGTTACCCACTTCTCATTCGGCATCGTTGCCGTAAAATCCCGTTGCAACAGATTATCGGCAATGTGTCCCACTTTGCCTTGGTAAGAACGATATTTTTTCTGCTTACTTTTTCATTTTAACCCCAAACGTTGCATTATCGCTTGCACCCTTTTGTGGTTGATAATCAAGTATTTCCTTAATTCCAAGGTAATTCGACGATAACCATAATTTTCGTCATTTTTGCGATAAATTTCCTCTATTTTCTGTGAAATCGCTACATTTTTATCCGACTTTGGCTTGAGATGATAAAAGAACGAACTGCGTGCCAATCCGATTAGTCTGAGTAACAATTCCAACGGGAAACGCGAGCGTAAGGCATTTACGATGACGGCTTTTTCTGCATTTTTTGTTGGTTGAGTTCCTGCAACTTTTTTAGCATTGCATTCTCCGCTT
>NZ_JBHJMR010000039.1:0-580 GCF_042310355.1 Wenzhouxiangella indolica
TAGCGGGAATGGGACGAAGCCCGCACGAGGACGGCTCGGCTTCGAAGGTGGCGCGCTGCGCGCGCGGGGGCTTGATCCAGGCGCGTAGGATGCGTGAAGGCCCGTAGGGCCGTAACGCATCGGCCGATGCGTTGCGCTTCGCTCCACGCATCCTACGCTTCTCCGAAACCGCGCAGATGGCGCGCGCTCAGCGCGCGGTGTAACCCATTTCGAGCGCAAGCCCGGGATCCCTCCCATGGCCACTTTCGGAAACGATCCAGGGCACCACGCGACCGGCCGGGCTGTCGCGAAGCCCGCTCACCGAAGGGGCCAGCCCCCACAGTCACCAAGCTCCTGAGATAACCGAGCGTGGGACTTTGAAGTTAGAGAGCGTTTTTGCTTACTCCACCCACGAGAACAGGGTTGAACCGTGGCTCAGAGTTTCGGACGCGTTCGCCTGCAAGGCGAGGCGGCGCCGGCGTAGTGGTGCTACGCCAAGCCGACTCAACGCCGCAGGCGGGCGCGTCCGAATCTCCCGAAGGGCTCGCTGTGAAGCGTCCGTGGACTGCGTTCTCGGCGCTTGATGTAGCACCACTACACC
>NZ_JBHJMR010000040.1:0-522 GCF_042310355.1 Wenzhouxiangella indolica
CACCGACGAAACTGCTCCCGTCGGCACTGTCGATACCGCCATCACCCGTCTGCATGTCAACGCCCTCCGAAACACAGCTCGCGCATTTTGGCGAACGCGTCGGCACGGTGGCTGATGGCATGCTTGGCGTCGGGTTCCATTTCGCCAAAGGTCAAGCTATGGCCGTCAGGCAGGAAAATCGGATCATAGCCGAATCCGGCCAGTCCGCGCGGCGGGAACACGAGTGTTCCATCGACCGTTCCAACCACCGCCTCTGCGTCGCCATCGGGCCAGGCCAGCGCCAGAGCGCAAAGGAACGATGCCCGCCGGTCCCGGCCCCGATCCAGACCCCGTTCGCTCTCGGCCGCCACCAGTTCCTGCCTGACGCGTTCCATGGCAAAGGCGAAGTCGCGCGTTCCATCGGGCCGAACCGCCCAGCGGGCCGAATACAACCCCGGGGCACCCCCGAGCGCGGCGACCGAAAGGCCACTGTCGTCGGCCAGCGCCGGCAGACCGGAGCCGTCGGCCGCGGATCGGGCCTTG
>NZ_JBHJMR010000004.1:0-202500 GCF_042310355.1 Wenzhouxiangella indolica
CTTTGACTTTGAAGAGCAATTTTTGGTGACTTTTTCTTGCTCTGGAGAAAAAGTTACTCGCCATCAGCCTGCGAAGCAGGCGGGCGAAACGCCTTTGACGTGTCGAGGCCACCCGAACGTCCGGTGGCACCAACCCACCAAACGCCCCAAAGATTCAGCGCTCAACCGTCCGCCGGACACGCGCCCCCGACCCACACCGTGGGTGCACCATTGCGCCCGCCGCTGAAGCAAGCGCCCGAGCTTTATAATGGCCGGATCGCAAACAGGCTCCAACGAAATGAACTTCCCCGCAACCCGAATGCGCCGAGCGCGCGCGAGCCGATTCGCGCGTGAACTGGCCCGCGAGACCCGGCTGTCGCCGGCCGACCTGATTCTGCCGGCCTTCGTGCTGGAAGACGAAAACGGGCGCGAGGCGGTGGATTCGATGCCGGGCGTCGAGCGCGTCGGGCACAACGGCCTGTTCGAGCTGGCCGAGCGCTGCCTGGAACTCGGCATTCCGGCCATGGCGCTGTTTCCGGTGGTACCGGCCGATCGCAAGAGCGAGGACGCGGTCGAGGCTTGGAGCGAGGATGGGCTGGTGCCGGCGACCGTGCGGGCGTTGAAATCACGCTTTCCGGAGCTGGGCGTGATCACCGACGTGGCGCTCGATCCCTACACCAGCCACGGCCTCGACGGCATCGTCGACGAAGACGGCTACGTGCTCAACGACCGCACGGTCGATGCCCTGGTTCGCCAGGCGCAGTCCCATGCCGCCGCCGGCGCCGACGTGGTGGCGCCCTCGGACATGATGGACGGGCGCATCGGCGCCATCCGCGAGCAGCTCGAGGCCGACGGCCACGTCAACACCCTGATCCTCAGCTACGCGGCCAAGTACGCCTCGAGCTACTACGGGCCGTTCCGCGACGCGGTCGGCTCGGCTGCCAACCTGGGCAAGTCCGGCAAGCAAAGCTTCCAGATGGACCCCGGCAACAGCGACGAGGCGCTGCATGAGGTCGAACTCGATCTCGACGAAGGGGCCGACTGGGTGATGGTCAAGCCCGCCCTGCCCTACCTCGATATCATCCGGCGCATCCACGAGACCTTCGGCGTACCGACGTTCGCCTACCATGTCTCGGGCGAGTACGCCATGCTCAAGGCGGCCGCGGCCCGCGGCTGGCTGGACAACGACAAGGTCCTGCTCGAGACCCTGACCTCCATCCGCCGCGCCGGCGCCAGCGGCATCCTCACCTACGCCGCCCTCGAAGCCGCCGAGTTGTTGAAGGGCTGAAAAGAATGAAAACAAGAATTTGTCCACAGATAAACACAGATAAACACAGATAGTGAAAAGAGGAATCACCACATCCGGGGCTGGTGGGCAGGCGTCAGTGTTTGCTCTGTCCTTTATGGTATTTCCTTCTTTCATCTGTGTTCATCTGTGTTCATCTGTGGACAATTTTTTCTTTTCGTTCCATCTCGCCCAATGAGCGCTCCAAGAGTGAAACTGGCAGTTTTCGGCCAGCCGGTCGCGCACAGCCTGTCGCCCAGGATTCATTGCCTGTTCGGTGAGCAGCTGGGGATCGACGTCGACTACACCGCCATCGAGGCCGGCATCGACGAGCTGCCCGATCGGCTCGCTACGTTTCGTAACCAGGGCGGCACGGGCGCCAATCTGACCGTGCCGCTCAAGCAGGCCGGACTCAAGCTGTGCACGCGCGTTGATCGCCAGGCCCGGCAGGCCCGTGCAGTCAATACGCTTTCTCTTGCCGACGACGGTTGGCAGGGCTACAACACCGACGGCGCGGGCCTGATGCTGGATTTCGAGCGACTGGGCATCGATCCGGGCGGCCGCCGCATTCTCATAACGGGGGCCGGCGGAGCGGTCGCCGGCATTCTCGGTCCGCTGCTCGATCGCGAGCCGGCCTGCGTGATGTTGGTCAACCGCACCGCCGAGCGCGCCGAGCGCCTGGCCGACAAGTTCGCCCACCTGGGAGAAATCGACGGCGGCGGGTTCGAATCCGACCCGGGGAGCCGGTTCGATCTACTGATCCAGTCGACCAGCGCCGGTCACGACAGCGCCCTGCCGCCGCTGGACCGATCGTGGCTGACGCCTTCGGCCGTGGCCTACGACCTCAACTACGGACCGGCGCACGGAAGCTTCTCCGATTGGTGTGGCGACAACGCACTGGCGGTGCACGACGGACTGGGCATGCTCGTCGGACAGGCCGCGCTCGCCTTCGAAATCTGGACGGCAAAACGCCCGGATATGGCGCCTGTGCTGGCTGCCCTGTCGGAGGACTGAAGCGGCGTCGCTGTTCAGCGCCCGCCGCAGTCGACGGACTCGACACGCCGCTCGTCACCCTCGATCACCAGCGCCGACAGCGAATTACCCCAAACGCAACCGCTGTCCAGGCAGACCACGCCGTCACCGCGATAGAGGCCCAGCTGCGACCAGTGGCCGAACACCAGGGTCCAGCGTCGCCAGTCGGGATGGATATGCTCGAACCAGGGCGCAAAGCCGGGCGATGCGCTCTCCGGCCCGCCCTTGCCCGCCAGGTCCAGGCGGCCGTCGGCGCTGCAAAAGCGCATCCGGGTCAGGACGTTGGTGATGGTCCGCAGCCGCTCGGCCTGCGGCAGATCGGGGTGCCAACGATCGGGCTCGTCGCCGTACATATCGGCGAAGAAGGCTTCGGGCGAACCGGCCAGGGCATGCTCGACTTCGGCCGCGCATTCCCGCGCCTGCCCCGGCCCCCAGCGCGGATCGACGCCGGCGTGCACCATGGCGAGACCGTCGCGCTCGTCGAGCCACACCAGCGGGCAGCCTCGAAGCCAGGCGAGCAGTTCGTCGCCGCGCGGATCGGCCAGGATCTCGTCGAACTCGGCGTTGGTCTTGCCCAGCCGCCCGCGGGCGTAAGCGAGCAGGTGCAGGTCATGGTTGCCCAGCACGGTGACCGAAACATCGCGCAACGAGTGGACCAGGCACAATGCCGCCAGCGACTCACCGCCGCGATTGACCAGGTCGCCGGCCATGAACAGGCGGTCGGCCGCCGGGTCGAATCGCAGCTGCTCGAGCAGGCGCTCGAAAGCCGTGCAGCAACCCTGCAGGTCGCCGATAAAGATCCGGCGCCCCATCAGGCCGACCGCCGCATCCGGGGTGCGCGCAGCGGGGCAACGCTGACGACCGCGTCGAAGACTTCGGTCGACTCACTCAGAAGCCGCGTCCGGACCATCGCCGCAACGCGGTTGGCCTCGTCGAGGGTCAGCTGCGGGTCAAGCAGGATGCAGACATCCATGACGATCTGCCCGCCCATCAGGCGCGTGCGAAGGTCGCGGAAATCGTGGACGCCGTCGACCGACAGGATGATCCTGGCCAACTGCTTCTGCTCGCGCGGCGGAACAGCGGTGTCAACCAGCTCCACGAGGGAATCGAAGGCGAAGCGCCCGCCCATCACCGCCACCGTGCCGGCGACCAGGATGGCGGCCACGGCATCGAGCCACAGGAACCCGGCCATGGCGCCGATCACGCCGGCGATCACGACGATCGACGAGAGTGCGTCGGAGCGATGGTGCCAGGCGTTGGCCATGATCAGGTTCGACCGGGATTGGCGGGCGACGCGGCGCGTGTACCAGAACAGGATTTCCTTGATGCCGACCGAGGCGGCGGCGGCCCAAAGCGCCAGCCAACCGGGCTGCATCAGACGCTCGGGGTCGAGCAGGCGCAGCACGGCATCGACGATGAAACCGATGGCCACGGCCAGCAACAGCACGCCCACGATCGCCGTGGCGACGGTTTCGATCCGCCCATGGCCGTAGGGATGGTTGTGGTCGGCCTCGATCGCGCTCCAGCGCGCCGCCACCAGCACCACTGCATCGGAGACCATGTCGGAGAGCGAGTGCATGCCGTCGACGATCAGCGCCTGCGACTGCCCGAAGATCCCGGCCAGGATCTTGCCGATGGCCAGCAGCAGGTTCCAGACAGCACCGACAATCGTGACGCGGCGCTTGTCCGGCCAGTACTGGTCGAGGTTGGCGTTGGAGCGAAAAGCGGCAGCCATGCTTCAGATGTGCCTTGGCGGGCCAAACATTGTACCCGCCGAGGGCATTACGCGTGCGAACGGTCCCGTTCGAAGGTCGCGAAGACCAGGTTGTAGGGGTTCTTTTCGTCGGCCGGCCGGGACTGCATCGCCGACAACCGCCACTCGAGCGCAGACCACTCGGGGAAGGTGGTGTCGCCGGTCACCATGCCGTCGATGAAGGTCAACTCCAGCCGGTCGGCCCGGGGCAGCGCGGCGCGATAGACCTGCCCGCCGCCGATCACCATCACGCGCTCGGCATCTGCCAGGGCAAGCGCCTCGTCCAGGTCGGCGGCGACGGCGACCCCCTCGGCCAGTTCGGGACGAGACCGGCTGACGACGATGTTGCGGCGCCCGGGCAGGGGTCGACCGATCGACTCGAAGGTGCGCCGCCCCATGATCACCGGCGACCCCACGGTGACCGCCTTGAAGTGTTGCAAGTCGGCGGGCAGGTGCCAGGGCATTCCGCCCTCGGACCCGATCACGCGGTTTCTCGCCATGGCCGCAACCAGAACCAGTTCCATCGGCTTATCCAGGCTCGCGTTTGGAGGAGCGACCCATCTTAACGTTCCGGACTCGGCGACGGGTGCCCGCTCGTTCGGAGCTCGGGGGCTTTCACGGCACTTTGAAGCTTGATGATCATCATCTCGGCGCTGATTTCTTCAACCCAAGGGGTTCCAACATGCAGAATTTTATGGCCAGCCACGACCTGGCGCTGGTTGCGCTGTCTTACGCAATCTCGGTCGTCGGCGCATTGATCAGTCTGTTCCTGGCCGATTTCATCGTCGAGCGCAACGGGCGCATCAATTTCGGCTGGCTGAGCCTGGCGGCCGTGGTCTTTGGCGGCTGCGCCATCTGGGCGATGCATTTCACGGGCATGCTGGCATTCCGTATGGAAGGGCCGGTGACCTACGACACCAGCACGACCTTGTTGTCGCTGGGCCTGCCGATCCTGCTTTCCGGCATCGGTCTGTACGTCGCTTATCGCTGGCGCGAAAGCGTCATGGCCTGGCTGGCGGCCGGGCTGGCCTTCGGACTCGGCGTGGCGGCCATGCACTACGTCGGCATGTCGGCCATGCGCATGCCCATGGGGATGCAGCACGACAACCTCGTTACTGCCGTGTCGATCGGCATCGCCATCGTCGCGGCCACCGCGGCCCTGCGCATCATCGTGCACTGGCGCGGCGCCGCACGCCTGTTCAGCCCGCTGCTGATGGGCCTGGCGGTCTGCGGCATGCACTACACCGCCATGACCGGCATGAGCTTCACGCCCGCTGAAAATCCGGCGGCCACGATCGACTACTTCCAGGGCGCCTGGACGGAAGACGTCGTCGGCTTCCTGTCGGGACTGTGGGTTGTCATGGCCCTGTTCGTGGGTGCCGCGCTGGCGGTGTTTCGCAAACTCTCCGAAGTCGACGGCGGCGAAGCACTCGCCGGCAGCTCCTGAGGTAGGCTGAACAACTACACGGCGATCGGCGCCTTGATGCCCGGGTGGCAGCGGTAGTCCTCCAGCCGGAAGTCTTCGAACTCGAAATCCTGCAGCCTCTCGCGCCGATTGAGAAGGCGCATGCGCGGGGCGGGATACGGCGTGCGGGACAGCTGCTCGTCGACCTGGTCGAGATGGTTCAGGTAGATGTGGGCGTCGCCGAAGCTGTGGATGAACTCGCCGGGCTCGAGGTCCGTGGTCTGCGCGACCATCAGCGTCAGCAGGGCGTAGCTTGCAATATTGAAGGGCACGCCGAGGAAACAGTCGGCGGAACGCTGGTAGAGCTGGCAGCTCAAGCGGCCGTCGGCAACGTAGAACTGGAACAGGCAGTGACAGGGGGCCAGCGCCATGCGACCTGCGCGGACGTTGTCCTGCGGTGAAACCGACTCGTCCGGCAGCTGCGCGGGATTCCAGGCGGAAACCACGTGCCGGCGCGAGTCGGGCCGACGCCGGATCTGCTCGACCACCTCGTCGAGCTGGTCGATGGTTTGCCCATCGGGCGCGGGCCAGGAACGCCACTGGGTGCCGTAGATCGGCCCCAGGCTGCCCGACTCGTCGGCCCACTCGTCCCAGATACTCACGCCGTTCGCCTTGAGATAGGCGATGTTGGTCTGCCCCCGCAGGAACCACAGCAACTCGTGAATGATCGACCTGAGGTGCAGTTTCTTGGTCGTGACCAGCGGAAAGGACTCGGCCAGGTCGAAGCGCAACTGGTGACCGAATACGCTCAGGGTGCCGGTGCCCGTTCGATCGTCCTTGCGCGTGCCCTTGTCGCGGACGTGGCGCAGCAGCTCGAGGTAATTTCTCATGCCCGCCCCCGGTAGGCCCAGGTCATCAGGGCGACGCCGGCGACGAACATGGGCAGCGACAGGATCTGCCCCATGGTCATCCAGTCCAGCGCGACGAAGCCGAGATGGGCATCGGGCTCGCGGAAGAACTCGGCGACGAAGCGGAAAACGCCGTAGCCGGCCAGGAAGGCACCGCCGACGGCGCCGGTCGGCCGCGGGCGGGCGGAATAGATCCACAGAATCAGGAACAGCGCCAGGCCCTCCAGTGCGGCCTGGTACAGCTGGGAAGGGTGGCGGGCGAATTCGTCGAGCGCGCCGCTGAGGTACTGCTCGTGGAGGGTCTGCGAGGCGCCCCCGCCGGCCTGGATGGACTGCGGAAAGATCACCGCCCAGGGCACGTCGGTCGTTCGCCCCCACAGCTCGCCGCCGATGTAATTGCCCAGGCGCCCGGCCGCCAGCCCGATCGGCGCCAGCGGCGCGGCGAAGTCACTCAGGCGCAGAAAACCGCAGCCAAGGTGGCGGCCATAGGCCCAGATCACGACGAGAACGCCGATCAGTCCACCGTGAAAGCTCATGCCGCCGTCGCGGATGCGGAACAGGAACAGCGGATCGGCCATCAGCTGGTCCAGGCCGTAGAAGAACACGTAGCCGAGCCGGCCACCGACGATGACACCGATCACGCCCCAGAAAAGCAGGTCACCGACCTGGTGGGGCCGCATCGGCGCATCCTCGCGCCGGGCGCGGATGCGGCCCAGCAACCAGAAGGCCCCGAAGGCCACCAGGTACATCAAGCTGTACCAGTAGATGGCGAAACCGCCGATCTCGATGGCGACCGGATCGATGCTGTGGAAATAGAATTCGGACTGGTTCATGGGCGAAGATTATCGCAGATCGAACCGGCCACCGGAGGCCCTGTGGTCCGCGGTCCACGGTCCGCGGTCCGCGGTCCGCGGTCCGCGAGTCCGCGAGTCCGCGAGTCCCTAGTCCCTAGTCCCGAGCCCGCGAGCCCCCAATCCACAACACCACCCTCTTCCCCCATCCCGTACCATGAGGGCATGACCAACACCCCCACCGAAAACCGCCTGGGCGAAGCCTTGAGCCCGTACCTGCTGCAGCATGCCGACAATCCGGTGGCCTGGCAGCCCTGGGATCGCGAGGCCCTGGCCATGGCCCGGACGCTCGACCGGCCGATCCTGCTGTCGATCGGCTACAGCGCCTGCCACTGGTGTCACGTGATGGCGCACGAGAGCTTCGAGAACGACGAAATCGCCGAGCGCATGAACGCGTACTTCGTCAACATCAAGGTCGACCGCGAGGAGCGTCCCGACCTCGACCGGATCTACCAGCTGGCCCACCAGCTGCTGACCGGCCGCGGGGGCGGCTGGCCGCTGACCGTGTTTCTCGACCCGGCCAGCCAGGCGCCGTTCTTCGCCGGCACCTATTTTCCACCCGAACCCGCCGGCGGCATGGTCGCGTTCGGCGATCTGCTGGCACGCATCCACCAGGTCTGGTCGACGCGGCGGGAAGAACTGCGCGCCCAGCACCTGCAGGTGCAAGAGGCCCTCCAGGCGGTCGCCACACCGCACCCGGCCGACGAAAGCGACCTGGACTCGGCCCTGGAGACGCTGCGCGCGGAGGCCGGCGCGCGCTTCGACCGCGACAACGGCGGTTTCGGCGAGGGCCCGAAATTTCCCCAGGCCCCGCTGCTTGCAGCCCTGGGCGAGATCGAGGGCGAGCACCCGTCGCAGATGCTCGGCGACACGCTCACCGCAATGTCCCGGCTGGGCCTGCACGATCATCTCGGCGGCGGCTTCTTCCGCTACTGCGTCGATGCCGTCTGGGAGATCCCGCACTTCGAGAAGATGCTGTGCGACAACGCGCTGCTGCTGGGCCTGTACGCCGAGGCCGCCCGGCGCTGGAAGCGCGAGGATTTCCGGACCGTCTGCGTTCGCCTGGTCGAATGGCTCGAGCGCGACATGTCGCTCGAGCCCGGCGGCTTCGCCGCCAGCCTCGACGCCGACAGCGACGATGGCGAAGGGGCCTACTACGTCTGGACGCGCAAGGAAGCGGCCGAACGCCTGACCGCCGGGGAGCGGGAACTGTTCGCCGCCCGCTTCGGGCTGGACGGCCCAGCCAACTTCGAGGGTGAGTACTGGCACCTGGTGATTGCCCGCTCCCGGGGCGAGCTGGTCGAGGATGAACTCGACCCGGCGCAGATCGATCGCCTGCTCGAGTCGGCCCGCTTGCGGCTGCTGGAGGCCCGGCGCGAGCGTGCTGCTCCCGGTCGCGACGACAAGATGCTGGCGAGCTGGAACGGCCTGATGATCGAAAACCTGGCCGCCGCCGGTCGCCTGCTCGAGCGGGAAGACTGGCTCGAGCGCGCCGCCGCCGCGCTCGACGGTGTGGCGGTCAACCTGTTCGGCCAGGAACCGCCCCGATCGGTCTGGCGCAAGGGACGCAGTGCCCAGACGGCGCTGCTCGACGATCACGCCAATGTCCTGCTCGCCTGCCTGGAGTTGCTCGAGTGGCGTTTCCAGACGCGCTGGCTCAATCTTGCGCGCCGCATCGCCCGACGCATCGTGGAACAGTTTGCCGACGAACGAAGCGGCGCGCTGCACCTCACGCCCAGCGACTACGAGACCCTGCTGACGCGACCGCTGGCGCACGCCGACGACGCCACCCCGGCGGGCGCCGGGCAGGCGGCGCTGGGCCTGGCCCGCCTGGGACATTTGTGCGGCGACGCGAAGCTGATCGAAGCCGCCCGCCGGGCGGTCGATGCCGCCCGCGGTGACCTGGCGCGCTCGCCCCTGGCGCACGCAACCCTGCTGCGCGCCTGGCGGCAGCTCGACCATCCCCGGCCACAGGTGGTGCTGGCCGGCCCGCGCGAGCCGGTCGATCACTGGCAGCGGCAGCTCGCCGCGCGGGCTCACTGCCACGTCTACCGGATACAAGCGGATGGCGCCAGCGACGACCTTCCCGAACACCTGAGGGACTTCGCCCAAGGCGACCGGGCGGTGGCCATGGTTTGCCTGGGACAGCGCTGCCTGGCGCCGGTCCACACGCTCGAGGCTACCGAGAGGCAGCTCGACGAGGCCGGTGTCTGAAGACCCGCCCCGCCTTGCCGGGGCGTTTATGCGTAAAATCGGCGCTCTATGAGTCTCGCCCTGCCCAATTACCACGCGATTGGCGTCCTGCTGCTGGTGCTGCTGGCGCTGGTGCTGTTCTCGCGCGATCGCATTCCGCTCGAGACCAGTTCCCTGGTGGTGCTCGCGATTCTCACCATTGGCTTCCAGGTTTTTCCCTACACCGGTTCGGGCGGCCGCGAGCTCAGCCCGACGGACTTCTACGCCGGCTTCGGCCACCAGGCCCTGATCGCGGTCTGTTCGCTGATGATCCTCGGGCACGGCCTGATCCGCTCCGGCGCGCTGGAGCCGGTCGGCCGCATGCTGGCCATTTCCTGGCGCAAGGCGCCGGCCCTGTCGATGCTCGCGACCCTGCTGGTCTGCGCGGTTCTGAGCGCGTTCATCAACAACACGCCGATCGTGGTCATGCTGCTGCCGATTCTCATTGGGGTGGCCATGCGCACCGGGCAGTCGCCGTCCGGCATGCTGCTGCCGGTCGGGCTGATCAGCATCGTCGGCGGCATGTCGACGACCATCGGGACCTCGACCAATCTTCTCGTGGTTACCGTGGCAGCCGACATGGGCGTGGCGCCGTTTCGCATGTTCGACTTCATCGTGCCGGCGGCGATCGCCGGCGCGGTCTCCACGCTCTACCTGTG
The DNA here is from genome assembly GCF_042310355.1 of Wenzhouxiangella indolica. Taxonomy (NCBI): domain Bacteria; kingdom Pseudomonadati; phylum Pseudomonadota; class Gammaproteobacteria; order Chromatiales; family Wenzhouxiangellaceae; genus Wenzhouxiangella; species Wenzhouxiangella indolica. Next base: position 10,105 of record NZ_JBHJMR010000004.1, read on the forward strand.
GCTGATCGCGCCGCGCCTCATTCCCGAGCGCCAGGTGCCGATGCAGTCGACGGTCAAGCGCCTCTACACGGCCCAGATCCGGCTGGGCAAGTCCAGCGAGGTGGTCGGCAAAACCTTGGCTGAGTCGATCGAGCGCTGCAGCGGCAACATGAAGGTCGAGAAAATCCAGCGCGGTCCGGGCGTATTCGTCACACCACTTCCGGACGTATCGCTCAAGGCCGGTGACCGCATCACCACGACCGACACGCGCGACAACCTGCGCGAGTTCGCCCACCTGCTCGGCGGCCGACTGTTTTCCGGCGACGTGGAAGTTGACGATGCACACCCGCTCGGGCCCGGCGACCAGAAGATCGCGGAAGTGGCGGTGACCCCGCAGTCGCGGCTGGTGGGGTCGCGCATCAGCGAGGCGCGATTGTTGTCGCGCTACGGCCTGCGGCTGCTGGCCCTGCATCGCTACAACAGAGAGGACCAGACCCGCTCGACCGGACTGGACAACACCGTGCTGCGCTCGGGCGATGTCTTGCTGGTCCAGTCGCCGAGCTCGCGCCTGAATCAGCTCAAGGAAGGTGGCGACCTGCTGGTGCTTGACGGTTCGGTGAACCTGCCCAAGACGGCCAAGGCGCCAATCGCGCTGGTGATCATGGCCCTGGTCGTGATTGTCGCCGCGTTCGGCATCCTGCCGATCGCGATCAGCGCGGTCGCCGGCGTACTGGCCATGCTGCTGAGCCGCTGCCTGAACTGGAAGGAGGCGATGAATGCCCTGTCCATCCAGGTCGTGATGATCATCGTCGCCTCCCTGGCCCTGGGCGCGGCGCTGATGCGCACCGGCGGCGCCGACTGGCTGGCGCAGATCTTCGTCGCGCTGAGTTTCGGTATTCCTTCCTGGGCCATACTGGGGTTGCTCATGCTCGCCATGGCGGCCCTGACAAACGTGGTCTCCAACAACGCCGCGGCCGTCATGGGCACGCCCATCGCGATCAGCCTGGCGCAGCAGTTGATGCTTCCGGCCGAACCCTTCGTGTTGGCGGTACTGTTCGGTTCCAATCTGAGTTTCGCCACGCCCATGGCCTACCAGACCAACCTGCTGGTAATGAATGCCGGCGGCTACAAGTTCAACGACTTCGTGCGGGTCGGCTTGCCGCTGATGCTGGTGCTTTGGGTGGTACTGACGATTACCCTCGCTTATGCGTATCAGATCTAGGGTTCGGGACTCGGAACTCGGAACTCGGGACTCGTGGCTCTCCAGAGGCATGCGGCCGGTCTGCGTGTTGTTGCTGTTGGCGCTCAGCGCCCTGCTGACGGCGCAAGAGAAACCGCGGGTGGTGAGTCTGGCGCCGCATTTGACGGAACTGGCCTACACGGCCGGGGCCGGCGATACCCTGGTTGGCGTTGTGGCCTACAGCGACTGGCCCGAGGCGGCTCGGGAGTTGCCGCGCATCGGTGACGCCTTTCGCTTTGACATGGAGACCATTCTCGGCCTGGATGCCGACCTGGCCCTGGCCTGGCGTGGCGGCACGCCCGAGGCGGTCGTCGGGCGGCTCGAAGCGCTCGGCCTCGACGTGCTCTGGATCGAGACCCGCACACTCGATGACATCGGCGAGGCGGTGATTCGCATCGGCGAGCGCATTGGTTCAGCGCAGGAAGCCGAAGAAGCCGTCGAGGCCTATCGTGGGAAGCTCGATGCGCTGCGCAAGCGACATGACGGCGAGGATCGGGTCTCAATCTTCTATCAGGTCTCGGCGCGGCCCCTGTTCACGCTGGGTGCTGCCCACGTGATCACGGAAGTGTTCGAGATCTGCGGCGCGCGTAATGCCTTCGACGATATCGAGGGCGAAGCGGCGTCCATCGATCGCGAGGCGGTCATCGCCCGAAGTCCTAACCTGATCATCGCCGGCACCGACGAGCCGGAGGGCGATCCGCTGGCGATCTGGCGTGAGACCCGGATGGTCGAGCAGGGTAGGACTCGCCTGGCGGCGGTCGATGCCGAACGACTGGTACGCCCGACGCCGCGCATCGTCGACGGCATCACGCATGTCTGCGACCTGGTCGAGGATGTCCAATCCGACCCGTCCCCGGCGGGCTGAGCAGGCGACCCACGCAAGCCCGCCGGGCCGCTTGTTCCTTCAGGCCGCTTGCAGGTCCAGCATCAAGTAGCGTTCATGGGTGAGGGCCCGACGGCCCTGGACGACCTCGATCGAGTGCTCGAAACCGGGGCCGTTGCAGACGAAGCTGTGATACTCGCCGTTTTCACCGCAGGGATCGACGTTCGGCGGCAGGCTATTGACCAGTTCCTGGTCCAGAAAGCGGCCGAGCAGCGACTCGGGAAGGGCTTGCGTATCGATGCAGGTGATCACCACCTGCCAGGGCACTGCCAGAAGCTCGCGAACGAGTTCAGACGTCGGGGTACCCCAGATCGGAAAGATCGGTCGCCAGTCCATGGCTTGGAAACTGCTTTCCCGCCATTGTCGGATGTCGTCCAAAAACAGGTCGCCGCAGGCGATGTGCTCGATGCCCGCCTCGCGGAAAGGCGCCAATCCCTCGGCCAGGCGAGTCTCATATTCGTGATTGTCGCAATTCTCGGGCAGGCCAATCACCGTCAGTGGCAGGCCCAGCGATTTCGCCTGGGCGCGCAGGAGTGACTCCGGCGTGCCGTGCATGGCCACCCGCCCGTTGGTCTCGTTAACGGTGGTGACCAGGGCCTCGACCCGCCAGGCGGGATCGCTTCGCAACGTCTCCAGCATGAAGAGGCTGTCCTTCCCGCCGGATGACAGCACGACAATCGGTTGATCAGCCATATCAAAAACAGGTAACCAACGAACACGCCGGATTCACCGAGGAGCCAGGAAACTCAGTCCGGGCTTTCGGTGTCTTCGGTGCCTTCGGTGGTTCCAAGTCCGTTTCAGGAACGGCTGCGAGCCTTCTCCTTCCAGCCCAGCAGCACGCGGGCCAGGGCCGGCAGGAGGAGCATCGCGCCGATCATGTTGAAGATGAACATGAAGCCGAGCAGCACGCCCATGTCGGCCTGGAACTTCAGGTCGGAGAACAACCAGGTTCCCACTCCCACGGCCAGGGTCACGGCGGTGTAGAACACCGCGCGACCGGTCAGGCGCAGCGTCCGGTAATAGGCGTTGTCGAGCGATACGCCGGCATCGATGAAGCTCTTCATGCGGCTGAAGATATAGATGCCGTAGTCCACACCGATACCCACACCGAGGGCGACGACCGGCAAGGTATTGACCTTCAGCCCGATGCCCATGAAAGCCATCAGGGAATAGGCCAGGTAGCTGACGAGCACCAGCGGCAACACGATGCACAGCGTGCCCAGAACAGTACGGAAGGTGATCAGGCACAGCACCACGATGGCGGCGTAGACATACAGCAGCATGGGCGTTTGCGCCTTGGCCACTTCCTGGTTCGTCGCCGCCATGACGCCGACGTTTCCGGTCGCGAGGCGGAAGACCAGCGGCGGTGCATCGCCTTCCTCCGGCCAGTGGCCGTGACCGGCCTCGCCGGGCGGCTGGTAGCCGAGGGCCTCGACTTCCACTTCTTCCTGCAATTCGTGGGCCCGGTTGACCACCCGGTCGATGGTCTCGGCCCGATGGTCCTCGGTAAACACCATGACCGGCATCGCGCTGCAGTCGCTGTTGAGCAACCCGCTGTCGGTTTCGATGTTCTGCAGGCTCTGGCGCAGGATGTAGGGATTGCGCGGGAGAACCTGCCAGCGAAGGTTGCCCTCGTTCCAGCCGGCGGCAACCATCTTGGCAACCATCGGCAGGGTGATCACCTGCTGCACGCCCTCGACATTGCGCATATGCCAGGCGAATCGATCGATAGCGCGCATCACGTCGTAGGACTCGGTGCAGGCCCCGGTGTGCGTCTGCGCGATGATGCTGATCACATCGGTACCCAGAGAGAAACGATCGGCGATCAGACGCGCGTCCCGGTTGTAGCGGGCGTCCTCGCGCAGTTCCGGCACCCCGGGTTCGGAGTCCCCAATCTTCATGTCCTGCGACTTGACCCAGGCACCGGCGAACACGACCACGCCAACGACTACCGCGACCACGGCGACGCCGCGGTGCGTGAATCTGGCCATGAAGTCCCAGATCAGGCTGGGCTTCTGGCTGGCCGCATACTGTTTCTCGCGCTTCTTGTCCTCATTGCGGAGCCGTACGTACGACAGCAGGACCGGAAGGAGCAGCAGATTGGTGAAGATAATCACCGCCACACCGATACTGGCGGTAATGGCCAGCTCCTGGATGATCTGAATGTTAATCAGCAGGATGGTCAAGAACCCGATGGTGTCGCTCAACAGCGCAATCGCGCCGGGAGCGAGCAGGCGCGCGAAAACGGCCTTGGACGCTTCCAGGCTCGAGACCGTCTTGACGTCTTCGAGCGGGATCCCCTCCTGGACCAGCCCGATCGGCGAGTGCCCCCCGAAGAGCTTCTCGGCATTCCAGCCGCTGATCATCTGTACGCCGTGACTGACGCCGATGGCGAAGACCAGGAAAGGCGTGAGAATGTTCATCGGATCGATGCCGAAGCCCAAAAGGCTCAACAGTCCGAGCTGCCACACGACGGCGGTGACCGAACAGACGAGGGGCAGTACGGTCAGCCAGATCGAGTGGGAATAGAGCAACAGCAGCGCCGCGGTAATCAGGAAGGCGACGCCGAAGTACAGCACGACGCCGCGCGCGCCGTCGGCCACGTCACCGACGATTTTCGCAAAGCCGATGATATGAACGCTGTGGTTCTCGTTCTCGAACTCGGCGCGAATCCCTTCAAGCCGTTCGGCCACGTCCTGGTAATCAAGCGTCTCTCCGGTCGAGGGGTCTTCCTCGAGCAGGTTTGCCCAGACCATGGCGCCGGAGAAGTCTTCAGCGACCAGGCGCCCGACCTCGCCGGACTTGATGATGTTCGAACGCACCGTCTCGAACATCTCCTCCGAAGGCGAGAAGTCGGCCGGAATCACGTTGCCGCCGGCGAAACCGTCTTCGACGACCTCCACGAAGCGCACGTTGGGCGTGAAAATGGAGCGAACGCTGGCCCGGTCCACGCCGGGCACGAAGAACACGCGATCACTGACTTCCTCGAAGGCCCGGAAGAACTCTGGCGTGAACATCTCGCCATCGCGGGCCATGAGGGCGACCATGATGCGGTTGGCGCCGCCGAACTCGCGCTCGTAGTCGAGGAAAGTCTGCATGTACTCGTGTTCGAGCGGCAGCTGCTTCTTGAAGCCGGCATCGACACGCAGTTGCAGCGTGTAGAACAGCATGGCCGCCGTGCCGAGCAGGAAAACCAGCAGGATCAGCGGTCGAACGCTGAAAATGAAATCGGCCATGCGGCGAGTCATTGTCGGTCCTTCATTCATGAGTCAGCCCATCTTCTCCGGCCAGGATCATGGTGCCGTCGTCGGCAAGAAGCACGGCGGCATAGTCACTGCCCAGTCGATCCTCGCTGATCCGGAAATCGCCGGTTCGCAGCCTGTAGGTCAAGATCGCGGCACCGGCGCCGACCATCACGGGATTGCCGTCGGGATCAAGCGCGGCGCCCATCAGGGTCGACTGAATTCCCGACTCGAGCAGGTCCCAGCTATCGCCGAAATCCGGGCTGAGCTGGACGTGGCCGCGCAGACCGAAAGCCATGACGCCGTTGCTGGTGGACAAGAGCCCGAACATCGAGCCGGGATAGGGAAAGCGGAAGGCTTCCCATGTTTCGCCCCGGTCAGTGCTGCGAAAGCCGTATCCGCGCTCGGCGGCGATCATCAGTCGATCCTCGTCGAGGGCGAGGATGGCATTAAGGTGGCACTCGAGGAACTCGTAGCAGCCGCGATCGAAATCCTCGGAAGCATCGTAAAATTCATCGGAACCGTCCGCTTCATCTCCGGGCGTATCGCCAAGCTCCCGGGCGGCCTCGGCGGCTTCTCCCCAGTCGATTGCTTCGGAAGTCGTCACGTCAGCCATTTCGATCGACTCCCAGTTGCTGCCGGCGTCGCTGGTCTTCATGATCAGGCCATAAGCGCCGATGGCAATGCCCTCGTTGGCGTTGAAAAAGTGCAGGTCCAGCAGGGGGCGCTCCGCCTCGGGATCGAAATTCTGCAACGTCCAGGTCCGGCCCATGTCGCTGCTGAACAGGATGGTCGTATCGTGACCGACGGCCCACAGGCGGCCGCCGGAGAATTCAACGCGAGTGAGGGTTGCACGAACCGGCACTTCCTCGGCCTGTTCCCACTCCAGTCCGTCGCGCGAGAGCAGGACATGGCCGCGCTCTCCCACGGCGACGTAGCGTCCGCCCGCGCGGGTAATATCGAGGATCAGGGACTCATCGGCCAGCGGGACCTGCTCCGCGGTCTGCGGCTCGATAAACTGCGACGACTCCTGTGCGAGCAGCGGCAGCGGCAGGAACAGCAGCGCCGTCACGATTCGCTTGAAGTGGTTCATCTATGGGGCTCCAGGAAAAGCGGGCCGGCTACTCGGCCGGCCCCGCGGGCTTCATTCATCGACTGCAATCAGCGCCTGCCCCGGGTTCTCAATGCCTGCGGCGTATAGTTGCTGGGGCTGAGCTTAACGTTGAAGCTCGGAACCGGATCCTGGTTGTCCAGGCCGGTGGCCACGTAGCGCCCGGACTGCAGATCCATGTGCGACAGGATCGACGACCAATAGGTAGGCAGTTCGTAGTAGTTGATCGTGTGGGCTTCCGACACGCGCCAGAGCTCGCCGCGCTGGTCGTAGTGATCGGTCAGCGCGATCTGGTAGCTGTCCTCGTCGAGATAGAAGGTGCGGCGCGGGTGAGTGTGACGCGTTCCGTCCTTCAGGTTGGCTTCGATGACCCAGACGCGATGCAGTTCATAGCGCATGTGCTCGGGGTTGAGGTGCCCCGGACGGACCAGGTCGTCGGGCGTGACGTCACCGCTGTGCGCACCGTAAGAGTTGTAGGGGATATACATTTCCTTCTTCTCGACGATCTCCCAGTCGTAGCGATCCATTGCGCCATTGAACATGTCGGTCATGTCGTTGGTGCGCAAGCCGTCGGATGCCGTGCCCGGGTTGTCGTAGGCGACGTTGGGTGCGCGCCGAACGCGGCGCTGGCCGGGGTTGTAGATCCAGGCCTGTCGCGGCTGCTCGAGTTGATTAAGCGTTTCATGCACAAGCAGGATATTGCCCGCCAGGCGCGCCGGTGACTCAACCTCCTGGAAGAAGTACAGCAGGATGTTGTTCGTGTCCTCGATCGACGTGCCTTCCTGGTAATACAGGCCCAGTAATTCCTCGCGCAGCTTGATCAGCTGGAAGTTGCCGCTGCCGGTCGGCACGACCTGGTTGTTGTAACGGGCACCGCCGATGCCCTTGTACTTGAGCTTGTGGTTCCACATCAGCTCGTAGGCGTTTTGCGGCAGCGGGAAGGGAAAGCCCTCGTAGACGTCGGTGACACCTTCGCCATCGGCGACCAATTGGCCAGTCGCGGCGTTGTCGATCGTAGCCTCGTAGATTCGCTCGGGGAAGGAGGCCGAACGACGGCTCGGGTAGACCTTCATGAAGTAGGTGTCCGGGTAGCGCTCGAACAGCGCAACCTGCCCGGCTGACAGGCGGTCGGCATAATCCTGGTAGTTGTCTCCCGTAATCGTGAACAGCGGCTCATCCTCGGCGAAGGGATCGGGGTGACGATTGCCAATCTGGTAGCCCTGGGGCCAGTCCTCGCGTGTCAGGCCGCCGTCCCAGGCCGGGATCGTACCGTCTTCATTGCCGGCACGGATCGAGCCCATCGGGGTCAGGTCGTCGCCGAGTCGGGCGATGTTCTCTTCGGTTCGCGCAAGGATGAAATCGGAGTCGGAAGTCGCCGTGACCGGGTTCTCCGTGGCCTCGCCGACCGCGTCAGACTCGGTGGAGTCCATTTCAGCGTCCGCGCGCTCGGCCAACGCTTGCTCTTCTTCCTCGACCGCGGCGTCCTCTTCCTCGACTGCGGCCTCATCCGCACCGCTGCCCGCTTGGGCGGTGCTCGTCTCGTCGGCATCGGCGCCATTCTGGGCACCGGCGGCTTCCTGGGCTGCCGCCCGTTCAGCCGCTTCGCGCTGCGCCTGTGCTTCGGCCTCGGCGCGTTCGGCTTCTTCGGCCGCCCGGCGTTCCGCTTCTGCTTCACGCTCGGCCTCGGCCCGGGCAGCGGCCTCGGCTGCTTCACGCTCGGCGGCCTCTCTTTCGGCCCGAGCCTGCGCTTCGGCACGCTCGGCCTCTTCGGCTTCAGCCCGCTCGGCCGCCGCTCGCTCGGCGGCTTCGCGCGCCGCCTCTTCCTCTGCCGCCTGCTCTTCAGCCTCTCGCCGGGCTTGCGCGCGGGCCTCCTGCGTCTCGCCTTCCGACTCGGACTCGAAACGGTCACGCATTTCGTCGTCGTCATCCCCTCGCGTTTCGGCAGAGCCCGCGTCGGTCTGATCCCCGGCTGGCGCACTCGATTCGGTTGGAGCCTCCGGTTCCTCACCGGACTGGAAGGTCGCACAGGAAGCCAGCAGTACGGTCATCGAGACCGCGGCGGCCAGTGTCATGATGCTGTTGAATGTCCTGATCATTGGAACCTCTGCTTTTCTATATGGCGCGCACCGGCGGCAAGCGCCGGGCGCTGACTCCAACCGTCGTCGTCGATCTAGCGTCGGCCGCGAACCCGCAAGGCCTGCGGCGTGTAATCACTCGGCGACAGGTCGAGATTGAACTGATCGACCGGATCCTGGTTGTTCACGCCATTGACGATGTAGCGCCCGGACTGCAGGTCCAGTGTCGACTCCATGGTGGGCTGCACCAGGGGCTGGTCGTAGAAGTTGATCGCGTGCGCCTCGGATATCCGCCACAGATCGCCGCGCTGGTCGTAGTGTTCGATCATGAGGATCTGGTAGCTGTCCTCGTCGATGTAGAAGGTGCGACGCGGATGGAGATGGCGCGTGCCGTCCCGAAGCGTGGCTTCGACTACCCAGACGCGGTGGAGCTCGTAGCGAAGGTGCTCGGGGTTGAGATGCCCCGGCTTGATCAGGTCGTCTGGCTCGAGATCGGCGCTGTGTGCCTTGTAGGCGTTGTAGGGTACGTACATCTCGCGCTTGTCGACCAGTTCCCAGTCGTAGCGATCCATCGCACCATTGAACATGTCGGTCATGTCGCTGGTGCGCTGGCCGTCCGAGGCGGTACCAGGATTGTCGTAGGCCACGTTGGGGGCGCGCCGGACGCGGCGCTGACCCGGGTTGTAAACCCAGGCCTGGCGCGGCTTCGCCACCTGGTTGAGCGAGTCGTGCACGAGCAGAATGTTGCCCGCCAGGCGAGACGGCGATTCCACTTCCTGGAAGAAGTACAGCAGCACGTTGTCGATGTCGTCAAGGGTCATGCCTTCCTTGAAATACAAACCCAGGATCTCCTCGCGCAGCTTGATCAGGGTATAGCTACCGCCAGCGGTCGGAACCACCTGGTTCCAGTAGCGCACGCTGCCGACCGTCTTGTACTTCATCTTGTGGTTCCAGATCAGTTCACGCGCATTCTGCGGCAGGGGGAATGGAAACCCCTCGGCCACGTCCGCGACGCCCTCGCCGTTGGCCACCAGCCGCCCGGTCTCGGCATTGCGCCGGGTCATCTCGTAGATGCGCTCCGGAAACGATGCACTGCGGCGCGTCGGGTAGACGTTCATGTAGAACGACTCGGGGTAGCGGTCGAAGATGGCCTGCTGACCCGGGGACAGCAAATCGGCGTGCTCCTCGTAGTTCTCGGCCGTGATCTTCAGGCGCGGCTCGTCGTCGGCGAAGGGATCGGGATGACGATCACCGGGCTCATAGCCGTCGGGCCAGTCCTCGCGGGTCAGGCCACCGTCCCATTCGGGAATGGTGCCATCCTCGTTTCCCGCCCTGGGCGCACCCATCGGGGTGAGGTCGTCACCCAGGCGAGCGATGTTTTCCTGCGAGCGCGGAATGACTGCGTCGGCGTCGGAAATTTCGAACGTCGTGACCATTTCCTGGCCGGAATCTTCTTCGTCCTGCGCTGCCAGCGGACCGCTCAGGGCGACCATTCCGGACAGTGCCAGTAGTAACGTTAGGTTGTAGCGCATTCGCTTCTTCCCTTGGCTTGAAGTCATATCAGAAGGAGTAGCTCACCGACGCCGAGACGAAATCGCGGTCGCCCAGCAGGTTGTTGGTTCCGGCACCGAAGAAATTGGTGTAGGAGAAACCGGCCTGCCACTTGGACTGGTAGCCAAACGTTACGCCCAGAGTTGCCTGCTTGCGGCCCTCGACGAAGTTACCGCCCGGTCCGGGCGCCACGCCTTGAACGTCGTGATTGAGCGCCAGGCGCGGCGTCATGTTCCAGGCCGTACCGAACACGTTGTTGTAGGTCGGCGCGAAGACCAGCCGGTAGCCCCAGCTGAAGGCCGTCGCGTAACCACTGGTGGTGGTGATCGGGCTGCGCGAGTTGCCGCCGGTCTGGCGCGACGGGCCGCCGAAGGTGTCGGTCCCCGGTCCTTCGAAGCGCAGTTCGCTCGGGTCGGGAAGATCCCAGACATGGGTCGCACCGAACTCACCGACCACCGCGACCTCGTTCGCACCCAGCCAGTTGCCGGGACCGAACAGCTTGGTCAGCGTGAACTGGGCCTGGGACACTTCGCGACGCTCGTAGCCCTGGATGTAGTCACCCGGCTCGTACTGGCCGAGCTGGCTGATGAACTGGTTATAGCGCTCGGGAATGGCCGCGTTGAGGGGCGACAGGCCGGCATAGAGCAACTCGACGTCGTCGATCTGCAGCGGCACATTCTCGCGATAGCTCACTTCCCCGCCGAGGGACCAGCCCGAGACGTTGGTGTTGAAGCTCACGCCCCACAGGTCGATGTCTTCGGGATACTCGACGATCACGGCACCGGACGACGGCGCGGAGTTGGTGACCGCCCGGCCGGACAGCACCGGCAGTCGGCTGTGGTAGCGCATGTGGTAGAAACCGAACTCGGTGTCGTTCAGCCAGGGCGCGTAGTAGCGCAAGGCGATGCCGTACTGGCCGTGATCATCCGGCTGGTTGTCGGCCGCCCGCGGGAACGAGGCGCCGCAACCGGCGGCAATCAGCTCGACCGGCAACTCGCGATCGCTTGCCCCGAAATTGCCGTTGCCGCAGACCGTGTCGTAGAGATCCGGGTTGTTGACCGGCTGCGGCACCAGGCCGAAGTTGAGCATGGCGTAGCGTCCGCCGGCCGTTGCGAAGTCGTTGGTGGCGAAGAACGTACCCGACGGCTCGGCCTCCACGGCATCCCATTCACCCATCAGCACCGCTTCCACCGACAGATTGGGGGTGAGGTCGAGACTGCCCCAGAGCATGTTCAGCGGCAGGAAAGCCTCCTTGAGTTCGGAGCCGGCGGTGCGCAGGGCGGTCACATCGACCGGATTGATCGAGTTGATCCCGCCGGCCAGGAAGGTGCTTTCGCCCCAGCTGACCACCTGTCGGCCCAGCCGCAGCGACAACAACTGGTCGCCGAGCGGAATATCACCGTAGATGTAGGCGTCGAGCAAGCGGGCGCGTTCACCAGCCTGGTCCTTGGCGCCCTCGGGCAATTCGTCCATCCCGGTGAGGGTGAAGTCGTAGAAATAGTTGCCGCGGACGAAAGCGCCGAAATTGTCGAAATTGACCGACAGCTCGGAGGTGATGCGGGCCGCATTGAAGATCGGATCCCACTGATCGAAGTTGAGATTGCCGTCGTCGGAGTTGGCCGAGAAACGGCCCGTGGTGGCGATCTGCTGGTCGAGCGGCCGCTGGGCCACCAGCGGGTCGAAGTGCGACTTGGCGACCAGGTCGTCGTCGCGATCGGACGCGCGCAGGCCGACCCCATAGCTGACCGTGGAGTCGAGTCGAATCTCGACCTCGTCGGTGCTCAGATCAATGGCCTGGGCCTGCTGTGCCGCCAGGGCCAGACCGATTGCGGCGACCAGGATTCCGGGCTTGAGCCCGAGACCGCGCCGACTCGTATAAAGTTCTTGGCGTTTCATGTTCGGATTCTCCCTCTCAGTCGTCGGTCTGGATGAGTGACGGATCGCCGATGACGACCGCCGCACCACCGGAAGCTACCATGCTGGCGGCTTCACCCTGCATTTCGGCCGTGACGGCCGGGGCCGCGCTCGGATCGAGCAGCGAGCCGTGTCCGCCCTGAAGCAGTCTCACGGCACCGCGAATACCCATCGGGTCCTGCGTGGTCTGCGTGATGGCGTCCAGACCCATGATTCGAATCAGCGGTTCGGTTCCCGAAAGCGGCGCGCCTTCGACCGCGTTGGGCACGACCGCATCGCCGGCAACCTGCTGCAGCAAAATGGTGTTCTGCGCGGTCGCCGTCGCACCCCAGTTGATCGGGTCGGCCGAGTCGATAACCGTCTGGGCCGCGAGCAGGAACTGGTAGTAGTCGGGCGAGAAGGGCTCGACACCCGCCGACTCGAGCCCGGCTCGGATGACCGGGCCGAAGGTATCCGAACCGGCCAGCAGGTTGGCGATACCGCCACCGGGCACCGACAGCACGCCGTTTCCAACGGTCGGCTCGACGGCTAGGAAGGGTGTGCCCACCATGGCGCCAAGCGAAATACCCACCAGGTTGATGTTCGAACCGTCGAGGTCGCTGACACCGTCGCCGTCGACATCCATCTCCGGCACGTTCAGGGCCAGGGTCGACAGGTCGATCTGCGCCTGACGCAGGTTGTCGCGCGAGGTCAGCAGGCTCTGCAGGTTGATGAACCAGGCGCCGGAACTGTCGATCATGCCGTCGGGGCCGGGCGCGGTGGTTTCGTTATTGCGCAGGTCGAGGTCGAAGGTGCGCTCGCTCGCCAGCGGGGCGAACGGCGTGTTCTCGACATACAGCGGGCTGGCCTGGTCGGTAATGCCGTGCAGCGGCATGTCGATGGCGACCACGGCGAAGCCCTGGGAGGCCATCGTGTCGGCCAGCGCCAGCATCTGCGAGCGATCGCCGGTAATGCCGTGCTGGAAGATCACCACCGGCCAGCCGGCGGCCGGACGGGTCTGCCCGGATCCTTCGTTGGGCAGGGTCAGCAGCATCGGCGCCATGGGCCGCGCGGTCTCGACCGGCATCGGATTGGCGACCGTGATGTTGGTCGAGTCGGGATCCAGGCCAAGGCCGGCGAACGCGGGATCGTAGTTACCGGGCGCGGCCTGCCAGAATTCGGTCAGCGGCGCGGTCGGGTTCTGCTGGGTCGGGATCCCCAGGAAGTAAGGCAGTTCGACCACTCCGAGATAGATATCGGCAATGCCCGGCGAAGCGCCTGCCGGCAGCACATCGGCCGTGGTCAGGCAGCTGTCCGGTTCGAGACAGGCCTGGGCCAGCTGCGTGCTGGTCGGGCCGATGGCCGAGCGCAGGTTGGAAAGCACCGGCGTTATCGACTGCGTGGTGGCCGTCGACGACAGCACGATGCTGTCGCGCGCGACGCCCTCCGAACCGGCGGCGCCCAGGTGCGTATTGATGATCTGGCGCAGCGGCTCGAGCGCATTGGCGGTGGGGTCGTCCAGCAGCGGATCGGTACTGTTGCCTTCGTTGTCGACCAGGGGATCGGGGCGCTTGGCCAGGAAGTAGGGCTGCGAGGGCGTGGCCGGGTTGCCGCTGGTGTCGGTGATGCCGTCGGTCAGCACCGCCAGGTAGGCGGTCATTTCCTGCAGCGGCCTCAGCGGCACGACGGCAACGGTCTGGCCGTTGGGATCCGAAGGCGCGACCGTGGCGACGTAGTCCTGCCCAGGCACCAGCTCGCGGTTGACGCCGGCGACGGCCGGTTGGCCCTCGACCATGGTCACCTCGTAGAAGCGCACGCTGCTTCCGGGAACGACGCTGTCCGGATCGATCTCGGCGCTGAAGTTGAAGGTCCAGGGCGCGACCGTGCTGAACCCGTCGAGCGCGTTCATCGCGGTGATGGGGTTGCTATAGTCGTCTGGATCGGCGCCGGGAATGTTCAGCGTCAGATCCTGCGTCCCGGACAGCAGCAGCGTGTTCGGGAACGGGATTTCGCCACCGCTGGGATCGAATACGGCGGTTACGACGCCATCAACGGGATCGCCGTCGGGCTGCTCGGCGGGCTCTTGGTCCACGGCTCGGTCCACGCTGGAACTGCCACCACAGCCAACCAGCCACAGCAGCGCGAGCGCGGGCGCCAGGAATCGGCATGACTTCATCAGTTTTCTCCCCAAAGCAGAGATGTTTTATGTATTGATCAATACTGTGCAGTATGGCGCAGCATCGAGTGTTTCGGGTTGTATGATATGAACATGTTCTTTACTTTTGCAAGCAGCCGCGGCCGGCAGTTGCTGGCGAGCCTCGGTCCGGGATTGCTCATGGCCGGAGCGGCCGTCGGCGTGTCCCATCTGGTCCAGTCTACACGCGCCGGCGCCGACTACGGTACCACCCTCCTGTTGCTGGTCCTGCTGGCCTGCCTGTTCAAATACCCCTTTCTCGAGTTCGGCCCGCGCTACGCGGCCGCCACGGGCGAGAACCTGCTCCGCGGCTACCTCAGGCTCGGACGCTGGGCACTCGGCCTGTTCGTGGTCATCACGCTGGGCACCATGCTGATCATCCAGGCCGGCGTAACCGTCGTCACCGCCGGGCTGGCCGGACTGGTGTTCGGATTCGACGCCTCGATCACCCAGCTGTCGGCCGGCGTGCTGGCCGGATGCCTGGTGATCCTGGCCGTCGGTCGCTACCGCGGTCTCGACCTGATGATGAAGGTGATCATGGCCGCGCTCGCGGTGTCCACGCTGGCGGCGGTGGTGCTGGCCTTCGGCTCCGGGCCGGACTGGCGCGCCCTGGATCCGACCGCCAACCTGGAAGCGGTCTGGACGGCGACCGGCTTCGCCTTCGTGCTGGCCCTGCTGGGCTGGATGCCGATTCCGCTCGACGTGGCGGCCTGGCATTCGCTCTGGACGCTAGAGCGCGCCGAGCAGACCGGGCACAAGCCCAGCGTCCGAGACGCCATCACCGACTTCCAGATCGGCTACGCCGGAGCAACCGTCCTGGCCGTCCTGTTCCTGCTGCTCGGTGCCCTGATGGTTCACGGCAGCGGCGAGTCCCTGCCGCAATCGGCTGTCGCCTTTTCCGGCCGATTGGTGGAACTCTATGCGCAGAGCCTGGGAGAGTGGTCGCGACCGATCATCGCCGTCGCCGCGCTGACCACGATGTTCTCGACCACCCTGGCGGTGACCGATGCCTACCCGCGCGCCCTGCGCGCCCTGATCGAGATCGGCGGCGTGGCCACCGACGAGGGGGCGGCCGAGCACAAGCACCGCGCCCGGTACATCGGCGCCCTGCTGCTGGTCAGCACCGGCACACTGGCCGTGATTCACTTCTTCGGCCAGCGCTTCACCAGCCTGATCGATTTCGCCACCACGGTGTCCTTCCTGGCGGCCCCGCTCATTGCCTGGCTGAACATCAAGCTGCTCACGAGCGAACACACGCCGGCCGAGCACCGCCCGAGGGGCGCGCTCCTCGCGCTGGCGCAGGCCGGGCTGTGGTTCCTGATCGGCTTCTGCGTGATCTGGCTCGGCTGGAAACTGATCTGACCATCACCCCGTGGCGTCGGTCGGCAGCGACCGCTCGATCCAGTCGTCGATGACGCCGTCGAGCAGCGCCAGGGGCATCGCGCCGTTATCGAGAATCACCCGATGGAAGTCACGGATGTCAAAGGCCTCGCCGAGCGCCTCCTGCGCACGCTGGCGCATGGCCTGGATGCGCAGCATGCCGATCTTGAACGAGCAGGCCTGGCCGGGAATCACCAGGTAGCGCTCGATCTCGGCGACCACGTCGCTCATGGGCATGCCGGTGACCGAATGCATGTAGTCGATGGCGCGCTCGCGCGACCAGCGGCGGTGATGCATGCCGGTGTCGACGACCAGGCGCACGGCACGGAACAGCTCCGCCCGCAGTCGCCCCAGGTTGCTGTAGGGATCGTCGTGAAAGCCCATCTCGGCGGCCAGGCCCTCGGCGTATAGCGCCCATCCCTCGGCATGGGCGTGCAGGCTGAGGCTGCGCCGGAAATCCGGCACGCCCTGCATGGCCTGCATGCGGGTAATCTGGAGGTGGTGCCCCGGAATCGCTTCGTGGTAGGCCAGCGTGCGCATGGCGTAGCGCGGATGCTCGTCGACCGATCGCAGGTTGGCGAAGAACTGGCCGGGCCGGCTGCCGTCGACGGCCGGGCGCATGTAGTAGGCGCCGAAGGCGGTGGCCTCGCGGTACTCGGGCACGCGCCGGACTTCGATCGGTGCGGCCGGACCGTCGTGAAACCATCCGTCCAGGCCGGCCTCGATCTCGGACACGATGTCGCGGTAGTCGGTGAGGATACGCTCGCGACCGGCGTCGGAGTCCTCGTACAGGAATCGCTCCTCCCCGTTCAGCGCCACCATGCGCTCGCCGACGCTGCCATCGCAATAGCCTTCGGCACACAGCAGGGCGTCCATCTCCTCGCTGATGCGCTCGACTTCCTCGAGGCCGAGGCGGTGAATCGCCTCGGGGCCCAGGTCGGTGGTCGTGTGCCCTTTCAGCAGCCAGCGATAGTAGGCATCGCCATCGGGCAGGCGCCAGACGCCGTCGTTGGCCGGATCGAGTTCGAGCAGGCCTTCCAGGTAGTCGGCCAGATGCCGGTAGGCCGGCACGACGTGCGCTTCGACCGCGCTTGCGAGCTCGCGCTCGAGGCCCTGCCGCCGCTCGGCCGACAACACGTCGTCGCGATCGGCGCGCGCCAGGATCTCGGTCACGAGCGGATTGTCTTCGGGCGCATCGGCGACGAAGGCGCGCGCATCGCGCAGAGTCTTCTCGATGGCGAAGCGCGGCGGAACGATGCCGCGCTCGACGCGATGCCGGGTGACCTCGACGGCTCCTTCGAACACCTCCGGAAAACGGCTCAGGCGTTCGATGTAGAAATCGATATCGGCATCGTCTCGCAGCGGATGCTGGCCGGTCATGTAACCGGGCAGCATGTTGTGGAACGACATCAGCTGGTTGACCGGAAAATCGTGCCAGAGAAATTCCGCGCCCGCCACTTCCTGTTCGAGCTGCCAGGCCTTGATGTCGCGCGACAGGGCCTCCTGCCGGCTCAGGCTCTCGGCATCCAGGGCCTCGATATCCTCGAGCTGCCGGCGGGCGAGCGCCAGCTCGCGCCGGGTCTTGTCCACCGACGGCACGTCGAGCCGTCCCAGGTATTCATCCTCGCCGGCGCTGCCGAGGACGTGGGCGGCCATCGCCTGCGGGCTGAGCGCTCGGCGCTCGCTCGCGGCCTGCTCGAAGAATCGATGCAGCGCGTCACCCGCGCCGGCGCTCGATGCGTTCTCGGGGTCGGTGGTCCGTGGCGAACTGCAGGCAGCGGCCAGAACGATGGCCATCAGGCCGGGACAGAGCAGTAGCGGGCGTGGCATTCGGCAAACTCCTGGCGGGTGATCGGCGACAGGATACCCGACCGGCCTTTGGCGCAGGCGCCCTGTGAAACTTGCCGACGATTTCACACCGGCGCGAGCGACCGCGTGCTTGAATCGAGCCATGTCCAGGAACCGGCTGCCGACCAAGACCTGTCCCGTGTGCCTGCGCCCGTTCAGCTGGCGGCGCAAGTGGCAAGACTGCTGGGACGAGGTACGCTACTGCTCGAAGCGCTGCGGCGGCGAAGCGCGCCGACGCAAGCGACAGGCACGGCGACAGCCGCCGCGAGGCTGACCGGCGGCTGCCGGCGCCCACGCTACTTCTTCGGCATGTACAGGTCGGTAATCGTGCCCTCGTAGGCCTCGGCGGCCATCATCACCGACTCCGACAGGGTCGGGTGCGGGTGGATGGTCAGGCCGATATCGGCGGCATCGCAGCCCATCTCGATCGCCAGGGTCAATTCGGCGATCAGGTCACCGGCGTGCAGGCCCACGACCCCGGCACCGATCAGGCGATCCGATTCCTTGTCGAAGATCAGCTTGGTGAACCCCTCGCTGCGATCCATGCCCAGCGCGCGACCGGAAGCCGCCCAGGGAAACTTGCCGACACCGTAGTCGATGCCCTTGTCCTTCGCCTGCGCCTCCGTCAAGCCGACCCAGGCGACTTCCGGGTCGGTGTAGGCGACCGAGGGAATCACGCGCGCATCGGCCGCACGCTTGTGGCCGGCAGCGACCTCGGCGGCCACCTTGCCTTCGTAGGAACCCTTGTGCGCGAGCATGGGCTGGCCGACGATATCGCCCACGGCAAAGATGTGATCGACGTTGCTGCGCATCTGCCCGTCGACGGCGATAAATCCCTTGTCGTCGACATCGACGCCGGCGGCCTCGGCGTTGAGCTGATCACCGTTGGGCCGGCGGCCGACGCAGACCAGCACGCGGTCGAAGTCGGCCGAATCGGGGGCTTTCTTGCCGTCGAGCTTCGCCGTCAGGGCCTTGTCGCCGGCCTCGACCTGCTCGACCTTCGTCTCGAGGTGAAACTCGACGCCGAGCTTCTTCATATGCTGCTGCAAGGGCTTGACCAGGTCGGCATCGGCGCCGGGCATGAGCTGGCCCATCATCTCGACCACGGTGACCTTCGAGCCCAGCGCCCGATACACGCAGGCCATTTCCAGGCCGATGATGCCGCCGCCGATGACCAGCAGTCTTTCGGGCACGTCGGCCAGTTCCAGCGCGCCGGTCGAATCCATCACTCGATCGTCATCCCAGGGGACGTTGGGAATCTCGATCACGCGCGAGCCGGCGGCGATGATGCACTGATTGAAGCTGATCGTGCGTTCTTCGCCGTCATGCTCGACGGCCAGCTCATGCTCGCCGCTGAATTGACCCATGCCCTGGACGATCTCGACCTTGCGCTTCCTGGCCATGCCGGCCAGGCCGCCGGTGAGCTTGCCGACCACGTCGTCCTTGAAGCTGCGCAGCTTGTCGAGATCGATCTCGGGCTCGCCAAATGACACGCCGTGCTCGCCCAGGTGCGCGGCCGAATCGATCACCTGCCCCACGTGCAGCAGCGCCTTGGACGGAATGCAGCCGACGTTCAGGCAAACCCCGCCAATGGAATCGTAGCGCTCGATCAGCGCAACCTTCAGACCGAGGTCGGCCGCCCGGAAGGCGGCGGTGTACCCGGCCGGACCGGAGCCGAGAACGGCCAGGTCGAAGTCGAAGGAATGATCGGTTTCCGGGCGGGAAGAATCGGTTTCCGGTTTCCGGTTTCCGGTTTCCGGGCGGGATGAATCGGTCTCCGATTTACGGTTTCCGGTTTCCGGGCGGGCTTTGTCAGCCTTGCCGGAGCCATCGGATTCATCGGCATTCTCCGAGTCATCCGAAGACTCCCCGGAACCCGGAACCCGGGAACCGGAACCCGTCTCTTCTTCATCCCCGGAGCCCTCATCTTCAGACGCTCCCCCGGCGTCTTCGGAAACCTCCACGACCCCGATAACGTCGCCCTCCCCAACCTCGTCGCCCTCGGAGACCCTGAGCTCGACCAGCTTGCCGGCATGCGAGGCGGGCACCTCCATGGTGGCCTTGTCGGACTCGAGGGTGACGAGCGACTGTTCCTTCTCGATCTCGTCGCCTTCGGCGACCAGCACCTCGATGATCGGCACCTTGTCGAAATCACCGATGTCGGGGACTTTGATCTCTGTTTTGTTGCTCATAGCCAACTCTCAGGTGTTCATCTCGATCAGGTGGCATCACCTGATGCTTCGTGAATCGTCAATCGTAAATCGAAGTATCGAATCGAGGGCGGCTCGGCCAGTTCTTAGATTCACGATCTACCATTTACGATTTACGAAATTTCTCGGTCTTCTCCTACGTCCCTGGTGCCGCCACCAGGCGCAGTTGTCCATTCGATTGCGTTATATCCAGGTCGCGCAGAAAACTCATGCCCAGAAGGATGGTCTCGCTGCGCCCCGGGCTGATCGCCGCGCGCACGTCGCGCTGGACGATGTCACCGAGCCGCACCTCGTCGATGCGCGTCATCCAGCCGGTGACCGGACCGGCGGCGGTTTCCAGGCCGATGCGCGCCCGCTTTTCCAGGCCCAGTCGACCGGCCAGGTCCTGGGGCACCGACACCAGGCTCGCGCCGGTATCGACCAGGAACGTGACTTCGCGACCGTTGATCGCACCCGTGGCGATGAAATGGCCCCGGCGGTCGGATTCCAGAACGACCTCGATGGCGTCGCCAACGCGCTGGCTTTGCACCTGCTGGTTCGGGTTCCGGCGATTGTCGACCAGGCCGGAAAACACGAAAGTCAGCAGCAGCAAGACGCCAACCGCAGCGACCAGCATCATTCCGAAACCGGTGCGCTGTTCGTTCAAAGCAGCAGCCGCCTGAGATCCTCGAGTTGCTCGGCCAGAAACCGCGTGAACCTCGCCGCATCCGCGCCGTCGATAACGCGATGGTCATACGACAGCGACAGCGGCAGCATCAGTCGCGGCTGGAACTGCTCGCCGTCCCAGACCGGCTTCATCTCCGAGCGCGACACGCCCAGGATGGCCAGTTCCGGCGCATTGATGATCGGCGTGAAAGCCGTGCCACCGATGCCGCCCAGGCTCGAGATCGAGAAGCAGCCGCCCTTCATCTCGTCGCCCTTGAGCTTGCCGTCGCGCGCCCGGGTCGACAGGTCGGTCAATTCCAGGGCCAGCTCGATCAGGCCCTTTTGGTCGCAGTCTTTGAGCACCGGTACGAGTAGCCCGTTGGGCGTGTCGACGGCCACGCCGATATGGAAGTACTTCTTCTTGATCAGGGTCTCGCCGTCGTTCGAGAGCGAGGCATTGAAATGCGGGAACTCCTTGAGCGCGGCGACCACCGCCTTGATCAGGAAAACCAGCGGCGTCATCTTGGTGCCGGCCTTCTCGGCCTGCTTCTTGCTGGACTGCCGGAAGGCTTCCATCTCGGTGATGTCGGCCTCGTCGAACTGGGTGACATGCGGAATCGACACCCAGTTGCGGTGCAGGGCGGGCCCGGAGATCTGCTTGATGCGAGAGAGCTTCTCCTCCTCGATGTCACCGTATTTCGAGAAATCGACCTGCGGCGGCTCGGCGATGTTCAGGCCGGCACCGGCCGAAGCGCCGCCGCCGGATTCCATCGCCTGCTTGACGTGGCCCTTGAGGTCTTCTTCGGTAATGCGCCCCTTGCGGCCCGAGCCTTCGACGCCGCCCAGGTCCACGCCGAGCTCGCGCGCAAGCTTGCGCACCGCCGGCGAGGCGTGCGGCAGCTTGGACGGGTCCTGGTCCATGCCCTCGAACGGCACGGGCGGGGCCGGGAGGTCGTCGGATCCTTTAGGCGTATCGGTTTCCGGTTTCCGGTTTCCGGTTTCGGAAGAGGTTTCAGGTTTAAGGTTTAAGGTTTCAGGGCGGGCTTCTTCGCCGTCGTCGGAGCCACCGGATTCATCAGCATCATCAGAGTCTACCGAAGACTCCCCTGAACCCTGAACCCTGAACCCTGAACCCTTTCCTTCCTCGTCGCCGGAGTCGCCATCTTCAGACGCTCCCCCGGCGTCTTCGGAAACCTCCACGACCCCGATAACGTCCCCCTCCCCGACTTCGTCGCCCTCGGAGACCCTGAGCTCGACCAGCTTGCCAGTGTGCGAGGCGGGGACTTCCATGGTGGCCTTGTCGGACTCGAGGGTGACGAGCGACTGCTCCTTCTCGATCTCGTCGCCTTCGGCGACCAGCACCTCGATGACCGGCACCTTGTCGAAATCGCCGATGTCGGGGACTTTGATTTCCTTTTTGTTGCTCATTGCAGGCTCTCAGGTGTTCATCTCGATCAGGTGGCATCACCCGACGCTTCGTGAATCGTTAATCGCAAATCGTAAATCGATTTATCGAATCGAGGACGGCACGGCGACTTCTTCGATTCACGATTTACCATTTACGATTTACGAAAGGTTTCCAATGTCGTCGGTCGCGGATGTAACCGTGACCCACGGCCAATGCCCGCACGCCGTCACACCACCGTCGGCAACGGCTTGTCCGGGTCGATATTGAGCGCGCTTCTCGCCTTGACCAGCTTGTCGTCGTCGAACTTGCCTTGACGATTGAGGCCGACCAGCGCGGCCCAGGCGACGTTGTAGCGGTCGACCTCGAAGAAGCGGCGCAGGTTCTCGCGCGTGTCCGAACGGCCGAATCCGTCGGTGCCGAGCACGATGTAGTCGTCCTGCGGAATGAACTCGCGCACCTGGTCGGCAAAGGCGCGAACGTAGTCGGTGGCCGCCACGGCCGGCCCCTTGCGGTCCATCAGCAGGCCGGTGATCCAGGGCGTCCTGGGCGGTTCGTCGGGATTGAGCCGGTTGCGCCGGCTGACCTCGTAGCCTTCCTTGCGCACCTCGTTGAAGCTGGTCACCGACCAGATATCCGACTCAATGCCGTAGTCGTCCTTCAGGATATCCGCCGCCTCGATGACTTCACGCAGGATCGAACCCGAGCCCATCAACTGCACGACAGGCTTGTCCGAGTCCCGAGTCCCGAGTCCCGAGTCCCGAAACAGGTACATCCCCTTGCGGATGCCGTCCTCGGACCCCTCGGGTATGGCCGGGTGCTCGTAGTTCTCGTTGAGCACGGTGATGTAGTAGTAGACGTCCTCGCCTTCGCCATACATGCGCCGCAGGCCGTCCTGGAGGATCACCGCCAGTTCGTAGGCGAAGGTCGGGTCATAAGAAACGCAGTTGGGAATCAGGCCGGCCTGCACCTGGCTGTGGCCGTCCTCGTGCTGCAAACCTTCGCCATTGAGCGTCGTCCGCCCCGAGGTGCCACCGATGAGAAAACCGCGCGCACGCATGTCACCGGCCGCCCAGGCCAGGTCCTGGATGCGCTGGAAGCCAAACATCGAATAGAACGTGTAGAAGGGAATCATCGGCACGCCGGTCGTGGCGTAGCTGGTCGCCGCAGCGATCCAGGAACTCATCGAGCCGGCCTCGGTGATGCCTTCCTGCAGCACCTGCCCTTCCTTGGCTTCCTTGTAATAAGCGAGCTGGTCGGAGTCGACCGGCTCGTAGAGCTGGCCGAAGGGCGCGTAGATGCCGATCTGGCGGAACAGGCCTTCCATCCCGAAGGTGCGCGCCTCGTCGCAGATGATCGGCACGATGTGCTTCTTGAGCTTCTTGTCGCGCAGCAGCACGGTCAGGCAGCGCACGAAAGCCATGGTGGTCGAAATCTCGCGCTCGCCGGTCGACTCGAGCATCTTCGAGAAGGCCTCGAGTCCGGGCATCTCCAGCGCCTCGTAATCCACCTTGCGCTGCGGCAGGTAGCCGCCGAGCTCCTCGCGGCGCTTCTTCATGTACCTGACTTCCTCGGAGTCCTCGCCCGGGTGGTAGTACGGCACCTCGGAGAGGTTTTCGTCGGACACCGGCACGTTGAAACGGTCGCGGAAGTACTTCACGCCCTCGTCGTCGAGCTTTTTCTGCTGGTGCGAGATGTTCTGGCCCTCGCCCGACTGGCCCAGGCCGTAGCCCTTGATGGTCTTGGCCAGGATGACGGTGGGACGGCCTTCGTGATTGGTCGCGGCGTGGTAGGCGGCGTGGATCTTGTGCGGGTCGTGGCCGCCGCGATTGAGCCGCCAGATGTCTTCGTCGGACATGTCGGCGACCATTTCCTTGAGTTCGTCGTAGGCGCCGAAGAAATGCTCGCGCACGTAGGCGCCGTCGTTGGCCTTGTACTTCTGGTAGTCGCCGTCGAGCGCCTCTTCCATGCGCCGCCGCAGCAGGCCCTTGGTGTCGCGCGCCAACAGCGGATCCCAGTAGGAGCCCCAGACCACCTTGATGACGTTCCAGCCCGCACCGCGGAAAAAGCCTTCCAGTTCCTGGATGATCTTGCCGTTGCCCCGCACCGGCCCGTCGAGGCGCTGCAGGTTGCAGTTGACCACGAACACCAGGTTGTCGAGCTTCTCGCGCCCGGCGAGCGAAATCGCGCCCAGGGATTCGGGTTCGTCCATCTCGCCGTCGCCGAGGAAGCTCCAGACCTTGCGCTCTCCGGCATCGGTGATGCCGCGGTTGGTCAGGTACTTCAGAAAGCGCGCCTGGTAGATCGACATGATGGGGCCCAGTCCCATCGACACGGTCGGGAACTGCCAGAAGTCGGGCATCAGCCACGGATGCGGATAGGAACTGATGCCCTCGCCGTCGACTTCCTGGCGGAAGCCGTCGAGCTGTTCCTCGGTCAGGCGGCCCTCGAGAAAGGCACGAGCGTAGATACCCGGCGAAGAGTGGCCTTGGATATAAACCAGGTCGGCGCCGTCCTCATGATCCGGCCCCTTGAAAAAGTGATTGAAGCCGACGTCGTAGAGCGTGGCGGCCGAGGCGAAGCTGGCGATGTGGCCGCCCAGCTCGCCGCCGCGGCGCGCGGCCCGCACGACCATGGCCATGGCGTTCCAGCGGATGATCGACCGGATGCGGCGCTCGAGCGAACCGTCGCCGGGCATGTTCGGCTCGCGGTGCGGCGGAATGGTGTTGATATAGGCCGTTGTCAGGTCGAACGGCAGGTGCGCGCCGGAGCGCCGGGCCAGCTCGACGCAACGCTCGAGAAGGAAATGCGCCCGCTCCGGGCCGTCGCGGTCGACGACCGCGGCCAGCGACTCGAGCCACTCCTGGGTTTCCTGTGAATCGATGTCGTCGGGGTGGGGATACTGTTGCACCATGCCTGTCCTCTCGAGGAGCGTCGTCGTTGTTCGAAGCCGATATTGTACCGACTGCCCGTTCGACTGTCCCGACACGAAATCGCTTCGAAATCACCATACTGGAGCGTATTGCCGGCAAGGCGGCGAAACCGGCAATGCCCGGTGCTGATAAACTTCGCGGGGCTCAAGCGGACCAATGACCATGCCTCGCACATCCACGCTGCAGCGATTGACCGGCCTCACCGTCGCCGCCCTCGTGCTCGTTTTGAACACGGCCACGGCACAGGTTCGCGTCGTGCCGCCGCATATACTGGATACCATCTTCGACGACGAACCGCCGACACCGCGCTCGATGACCGCGGCCGAAAGTCAGCGCTGGGTGACGCCCGACCTGAGCGAGCGTGGCGTGGCACCGTCAGGCGCCATCGACACGCCCTCGGAGTATGCCCCCAACGACGGCCTGTTCCTGCGCTGGGGTTCTTTCAACTCGGTGGTCACCGAGATCACCGTGGCGGTGACCACCCAGACGAGCGACGCCCGGGTGTTCCTGATCGTCGCCGGCCCGGCGCAGGAAAGTTCGGCCCGCAGCACCCTGTCGGGCGCCGGCGCCGATCTGTCGCGGGTCGAGTTCATGCAACTGCCCAGCGACACGGTCTGGATCCGCGATTACGGCCCGCGCACGCTGTTCGTGGACGCGGCGCGCTCCCTCATGGACCACATCTACAATCGCCCCCGACCGAACGACGACCAGGTGCCGTCCGGCATCGCCGGCGTGACCGGCGAGACGCTCTTCGAGTTGCCCCTGGTCCACGGCGGCGGCAACTTCCACCTGTTCGACAACGGCGAGGCGTTCATGTCCGAACTGATCGTCGACGAGAACCCGGACGTCAGCGCCCAGGACGTCGAGGACTACTACGCCGAGTACCACGATCTCGACCTGACCATCCTCGACCCGCTGCCGGCGGGTTTCGACTCGACCCAGCACCTGGATATGTGGTTTCTGCCGGTCGATGACGAGACGGTCATCATCGGCGAATACGACCCGATGGAAGCCGGCGGCGTACCCCACCAGGTCAGCGAAGCCGGCGCCAGCCTGATGGCCAAGCGCGGCTACACGGTCCTGCGCACGCCGGGCTGGGGCGCCGGCGCGCACTACACCTACACCAACTCGGTGATCGTCAACGAGGCCGTGCTGGTCTGCCAGTTCGACGGCTACGCCAGCGAAAACGCCCAGGCGGTCGCCGTTTTCGAACAGGCTTTTCCCGACAAGACGATCGTCGGCATCGACTGCAGCAACATCATCAATTCCGCCGGCGCCATCCACTGCATCGTGATGCACTACGCCGCCCGGCCGGACCTGATGTTCCGCGATCGCTTCGAGAGTCAGGCGGATTCGGAAAAGGCCGGATCGTAGCGAACCGGTCCCGAAACCCCGGACAATCCCGCCGGCACCAGCTCCAGCGCCATGAAGTGCGCCGCGGCGACACCGAATTCGTTGCTCAGGCCGAAATCAGCCGCCGGCCGGAAACCGAATTTCGGATAGTAGTCGGCGTGGCCGAGCACCACCACGCCGCGGGCGCCGAGCTCGCGCGCGGCTTCGAGCCCGCGCTCCACCAGCCGCCCGCCGATTCCCTGCCCCTGGAATGCCGGCAACACGGCCATCGGCGCCAGGCCCAGCAAGGCTGCCTTGCCGCCTTGGGCCAGGCGCACCGGGGTGAAAAGGATGTGGCCGACGACGATGTCGCCCGAGCGCGCGACCAGCGACACGAACGGATCCGCTCTTTCGCGCAGGCGATCGACCAGGCGGGCCTCGAAGTCCGTCTCGAAAGCCTCGGCATGCACGGCGTGAATCATCGGGATATCCCGGGCACGCTCGGCGCTGATCACCATCTGAGCCATCAAGCGCGGCCCGCGGCGTGCCGCCCGGCATTGCGCCCGGAGAAAATGCAGCCGCCGAGGAAGGTGCCCTCGAGCGCGTTGTAGCCGTGATACCCGCCCCCGCCGAACCCGGCGCACTCGCCGGCCGCGTAGAGCCCGTCGATCGGCGCACCGTTTGCGTCGAGCACGCGCGAATCCAGGTCGGTGTGCAGGCCACCGAGCGTCTTACGGGTGAGGATATTCAGGCGCACGGCGATCAGCGGCCCGTGGGCGGGGTCGAGGATTCGGTGCGGCTTTGCCGTGCGGATCAGCTTGTCGCCCAGGTATCGCCGGGCGCCGTGAATCGCCGTGACCTGTGCGTCCTTCGAGTAGGGATTGGCGATCTCTCGATCGCGGGCCTCGATCTGGGTCCGGATACGAGCGAGGTCGACCGGGGCCTCTGCGGTCACACGGTTCATGCCGGCGACCAGTTCCTCGAGATTGTCGGCGACGACGAAATCCTCGCCCTTGTCCATGAAGGCCTGCACCGGCGGCGGCACCCGACCGCCGCGGCGGTTCTTCAACACCAGCGACCACTTCGCGCCGGTCAGGTCCGGGTTCTGCTCAGAACCCGACAGCGAGAACTCCTTGCGGATGATGTCGCGATTGAGGATGAACCAGGAATGTTCGTGGCCGGTCGACAGTATCCGCTTCAGCGTTGAACGGGTATCGAAACCGGGCATGCAGGGCGCGGGCAACCGATCGCCGTTGGCGTCGAACCACATGGACGACGGGCCGGGGAGGATGCGAATGCCGTGATTGGGCCAGATCGGGTTCCAGTTCTGTACGCCCTCGGTGTAGTGCCACATCCGGTCGGCATTGATCACCGCCGCACCGGCGGCCTCGGTCACCCCGATCATCTTCCCGTCGACGTGATGCGGCACACCGGCGACCATCCGCTGCGGCGCCGGGCCCAGCTGGTCGACCGGCCAGTTCTTGCGCACCAGGTCGTGGTTGCCGCCGATACCGCCGGAGGTCACGATCACGCAGTCGCCGTTCAATTCGAACGAATCGACGACCTCGCGGCCCGAGCGCTCGCCGCGCTCGACCCTCGAGGGTTCCAGGACGTCGCCGCTGACGCCCGAGACGGCGCCGTTTCGGGTGTGCAGTTCGGTGACCCGATGGCGGCAGCGGACTTCGGCCCGGCCGGCCTCGACATGCGCCATCAAACGATCGACGAAGGGCCGCACGACGCCGGGACCGGTGCCCCAGGTGATATGAAAGCGCGGCACCGAGTTGCCGTGTCCATGCGCATGCGCCCCGCCGCGCTCGGCCCAGCCGACGATCGGGAACCAGCGCATGCCCAGCGAGTGCAGCCAAGGCCGCATCTCGCCGGCGGCGAAATCGATGTAGGCCTCGGCCACCTTGCGCGGCCAGTGGTCCTCGGCACGGTCGAACTGCGCCGAACCCAGCCAGTCCTGCAGCGCCAGATCGCGGCTGTCGCGAATCCGCATGCGCCGCTGCTCGGGGCTGTCGACAAAGAACAACCCGCCCAGCGACCAGAAGGCCTGCCCGCCCAGGCTGTTCTCGCCTTCCTGTTCGAGCACGATCACCCGCTTGCCGGCGTCGCACAACTCGCAGGCCGCAACCAGGCCGGCCAGCCCCCCTCCCACAACGATGGCATCCGAAGTCATGCAAACAGTATAAACAGTCGAAGAGGCGCACTCGAGCGGGGTGTTGCAGGCGTTGCGGTGATGGTATCGCCCGCGCGACGGCATGGCCCCAGCACCCTTCCACCGCCGACGCCGGTGGACGCATCGAGCGTCTCGAGATCACCCCAACCCAATGATTTGCAAGTGCTTTTATAGATTCGTTAGCATTCGTGACGCCAATCGAGCAAGGATTGGTAGAGGGGGTTTGGCACACCAGACAAATCAAGTAAAAGGAGGTAGGGATATGAAATCGATTCTTGTCTCCACGCTTGCAGCTCTGACGTTCGTTCTCACCGGCACCACCGCCGCCCTGGCCGAGGAACCGCAATCCCAGCGAGGGCAAGTCGATTTTGGCGGGCAATTGAGCGCCGAAACCGAAGATGCGCTCGTATCCTTCCAGGACGCCCTGGATCGAATCACTGCCGGATCCGGCGCGAAGATCACCGACGTTTCCGTCGATCAGTCGATGAGCCACGAGGGTGACTTCGGTACGCTGGAGACCAGCTGCACTGCGAGCGCAACGGTCGGCATTCCCGGCGGAACGGAGGTTTCGATCGAGGCGACGGCACCCACCTGCACGGAGGCCGTGGAGATGGTGCAGGATGCCATTGAAGACCTCGTTGGCGATCTTGATCCGGAGTGACGGATCAAGCCACCGGCCCGGCCTTCCGGGCCGGCAGCGTCAATCCTCTTGGGAGCTGACGTAGAAAGCGCGGGTGCGCTCGAACAGCGGATCGAGCCTGAGGACGTAGCGGTCCTCGTCCACGGACTGCAGCTCAAAGGGATGAACGGAACCTTCGGGCAGGCTGTTCCAGTATTCGGGAACATCAATGTCACTCAGGTCGAGGCCCGGATAATTGGCATCCACCGGCTCGAAGCGTCCCGGCGCGTCGACGATGTAGTCGGCCACCTGCGGGGCGTCACCGGTCAGCGATTGCAGGCGAACGGAAAGCGGGTGGGCCAGCGCGCCGACGCTTGCGCCGAGCAACAGGGCAACGATCGTTCGTTCCCGAACCGGTGCCGCGCGCGACAGCATCGCGCCGACGGCAAAGACCGCGCTGCCGGCGAGCAACAACAGTCCGTAGTCGGGCGACCACAAGGGGCGGATTGACGGCATGACGGTGAAGTGCGCGGCTGCGGCCACGCCCAGCGCGCCCATGATGACAAGCATGATCACCAGCGACTTGTAGCTGAGGATATCCAACGGCGCCTCGGACGCCCGGGCCTCGGGCCGGTCAGACGACGGGCTGCCCATACCCCAGCGGCCGCGAAAATCCAGCGGCTGGAAGTCGACCTCGATACCCCGCTGCTCGAAATGCCGAACCAGGGGATGTGACTCGGTCAGGGCGTGGAGCGCCTTGCCGGGTCTCATGGCCGTCAGCGCGGGACGATCGAGCGGGTCATCGACCGGGTCCCAGTGCAGCAGGGCGAGATCGTGTGCGCCCTTCGGGCTTTCGAGGGTCAGGGTCGTGTTGATCCAGCTCTGCAGATGCTGTGACTTCGGGCCGGGCCGCTGCACCACGGCCCGATCGATATCCGACCAGGCCAGCCGCCAGTCATGCCGCAGCCACTGTCGCGGGCCGTGGTGCTTGTGGGGCGAACAGCGAATCCCCTCGCTGTCGACCACCAGCCAGGCTTCGCGCGCCATGGAGACGATGCGAAAGAGCAATAGCGCCAGCGCAACGATGCCGATCAGGGCCAGGCCCAGCGCCAAGGCCGGCTGGCGCTGAAGATCCTGGAGAATGGTTTCGCCCAGGCTCTCGGAGCCCAGCGAACCGATCCCGAGCAGCACGAACAGCGAGCCGAGGACAACCCACAGGCCGCGGCGCATGTTGACCGGGCTGAGGCGATAGCGGAACCGGCTCGCCGGAATCTTGCCGGCCGAGCTCACGATTCGCCGCCGAGATCCCAGGCGTCCAGCCACTCGACGGCCTGGAGCTCGAAGCCGTGCTGCGCCGTCAGGCGCCGGTGAAAATCGGGTAGATGACCCGCGCCGTAGAACAGGGCGATATCGCGCGCGCCGGCGGCGAGCTCGTCCTCGAGCACGCTCAGGGCCTTGCGGTTGCGCTCGGTGATAAGCGACGAGCCGCTTTCACCGGCAAGCACCTCCAGCACACCGGCCTGGTCGATCATCGACTCGGCCATGACCCGCTTGAGGGCAAGCTGCCGGTCCTTGGCCAGGAGCACCCGCAGCATCTGACCCTGCTGGACCGCGGGATCCTGGGTCGCGACCGAGGCGGCCCACATCTGCATGAACGTCCCGGCCCAGGATTCGTTGCGGCTTTTCATGCTGTCGCTGAATTCCGTTGCGGTCATGTCGGCGTGCACGAAATGGCTGCGCTCGTAGTCAATTTCATCAAGCTGGAAGGCCAGGCCCAGCGCCTCTTTCATGCCGCCTTGCAGCAAGCCGACGAGATTGAGCCCCGCCCCGGCGGGCCGTTCGCCGCCACCGTCGGGATCACCCACCAGTTCGTAGAGCACGACGTCGTAATCGTCGAAACGGCGCTGAAGTTCTTCGAAGTAGGCGCGATCGGCCACGTGGATGGCGCCGACAAGATGCAGGCTGCGGCCCTGGGCGTCAAGATAATGCGCCAGCGCCACCTGCAGGGTCTGTGGACGGCCATCGGCATCCTCGGCCAGGCGCATGAAGCTGTCCGGCGCCTGGGCAGCGGCCGGGGCGACCAGTACCAGGCACAGAAACAATCCCGCCACACGCCGCGCAATACCGCCGGGGCGCCAGGCGGGTGCGAAATTCGATTCGGCTGTTTGGTTCATCTTCTCGCTCCAGTTGTGCGCTCGCCATCGGGGGCTTGTATTCGGGGTGACCGTGTCCCGCCACAAGGCCCCCTCGCGTAGTACTGCATACAGGGCTCGCTCCATCCGGCCCGCTCCAATCCATTTGGGAGGCTTCATGCTGCTGCAACGCTTGGTTTCAACATTGTATCCGTTCGCGGTCGTCGCGATTGTTGTCGCGCATGGCGGCCAGGCCCTGGCCCAGTCGGCCACGATCGAGGGCACGATCACCGACAGCGGCGACGGCACGCCGATCGCCAACGCGACCGTGGCCGTCTCCTATCCTGGCGGCATCCAGCACGAGCTTCTCGCCACCGCCACGAGCAACAACGTGGGCCAGTACTCGGTCAGTGTCCCCATGGCGAGCGGCGCAAGCCGTGACTTGGTCGTCGAGGCCGCCGGCGTCGAGCACGCGCCGGCTCGGCACGGCCACTCACTTCCCATGCCGTGCTATTTCAGCTGCGGATGGGGCGGTCATTTCAGCGTCGACGAAGGCACGACGGTAACCGGGATCGATATCGCCCTGAACGCCGGCGGGCGCGTTTCCGGAACGATCACGGACGCCGAAACCGGCGACCCCCTGACCGACGCCATTGCCACGCTCATCCCGCCCAACCCGGATGACTACTCGCCCCAGGAATACTCGCCCGAGTTCGCCGGCATCACCCAGCCTGACGGAAGCTTCACGACCAGTCTGGCCGTTGCGCCGGGTACCCACTACCTGCGAGCCGGCGGCAACGGCTCCAACCACGTCAGCCAGGCCTGGGGCGGCTACCCCTGCGAGCTGGACGTATGCCCGATCATCAATTCGGACCCGATCACCATCACGGCCGGATCGATCGAAGGCGGATTCGACTTTGCGCTCGAACCCGGCGCGACACTCAGCGGC
Source organism: Wenzhouxiangella indolica (assembly GCF_042310355.1). NCBI lineage: Bacteria > Pseudomonadati > Pseudomonadota > Gammaproteobacteria > Chromatiales > Wenzhouxiangellaceae > Wenzhouxiangella > Wenzhouxiangella indolica. The sequence continues at coordinate 41,905 of NZ_JBHJMR010000004.1, forward strand.
GAGCTGTTTCCGGACGATATTCTCAAGCAGATCTATCTCTTCAACGGAGCCGGTAGACAACTGACGATCCACAGTATCGACTGGGACGATCTTCCGGGCAGCGAGTGGTCGATCGACGGCCTGGCCGGCGGCAGCTACTTTGCCCAGCTCGGCCCGCTTGTCGATTTCTCCGGCACAACCGACCACATCCGGGTTCTGCACAACGGACTGCTGTGCCCCTGGAGTGGCTGCAACCGCGCCCGCGGTACGGCGCTGACCGTGCCGACCGGCGCCAGCCTGTCGTCACCGCCCGTTACGCTTGACGTGGGCGGACAGATCGAGGGCACGATCATTGACGGCAGCACCGGCCTGCCGCCCGCCGGGGTACCGGCCGGAATGGCCCTGGGCCAGTACGACATCATCGACGCTGACGGTGCCGTGGTTGGCGGCGGCGCCATCCGGGCAGTCGACGGGGAGATCCTGATGGAGCCGCTGGCGGCGGTTCCCGCCGGCGAGTATTTCGTTCGCACGTTCAACCAGTGGCGCGGCGACGGCATCGGTTATTCCAGCTTGTTGTCCAGCGATGCCATCGACGGCTACATGGACGCCGTCTTTCCGGACATACCCTGCACCGGCATTGACTGCGATCTCGCCTCGGCCGAGGCGGTTACGGTCACGGCCGGCGAGGTAGCGAGTATCGTTATCGAGATCGAAACCGGCAGCAGCATCAGCGGCCGGGTCATCGACCAAGCCTCGGGCGCCCCGATCGAGTATGCCATCGTGCGCGTGCTCGATAGCGCCGGCGACACGGTCGCCCGCACGCTGACCGACGCCGACGGCGACTACCGAATGGGCGCTTTCCCATCCGGCAACTACTACGTCAGGACCAGCATGAGCGGGCACCTGGGGCCGGGGCATTTTGGCGTCCGGAACGCCTACTTCGACAAGCTGCACGGTGCCTCTGGCGATTGCTCCGAGTCATTGTGCGACCCCGCCACGGGAACGGCCATAACGCTCGACGGCAGCGCCGATGTCGACCTCGGCGATCTCGAGGTGAGCAATGGGCCGGTCATTTCGGGCCAGATCATCAACACGGCAACCGGCCTGCCCATCACTCGCGGGCAGGTCGATGTCTACACCCTCGCCGGAGCGTTCGTGGGCAGCTACAAACTGGACAACGGCGCTGCCAGTTACCAGACCCCAGCCCTCTCACCCGGGCACTACGTGCTGGTTCCGAACGTGTCGCCGGTTTTCGGCAGCGTATCGACCGGCGGCACGGTGTCCTCGCAGCGGGGAGAGACTGTGCCGCCAGGTGGATTCTCCGTGACGATGGGCGAAGTCGATCTCGAAGCCGATCTTCAGGTCGTCGACCAGGCCATCGACCGCCTGTTCATCGACCGCTTCTCCGGCGCGGAGTAGCCGACGCGGCCGGGAAGTGCGCGTTTGGCCCCCTTCATGGCGATTTCTCGTTTGAGTCAACTAGGGCGGCCGATTCACCGCGGGCCGAAATTCGAATACACGCAGGAGGATCTATGTCATTGCCAGCGCTCAAGTCGCTACTTCCTGTGCTCTCCGGCGCGATTCTGCTCTGGGGGCTTTCGGGCTCGGTGGTGGCCCAGCCCACCACGGTCGAGGGCACGGTGACCGAACTCGACGGTACCACGCCGATCGCCGGCGCGACCGTGGCCGTCTCCGATCCGGCCACGGCTTTCCATTTCACGCTCGCGACGGGAACCACGAACGCTTCGGGCGCGTACGCCGTCACGGTCCCCTTGGACCCGGGCGAGACGCGCGAGCTGGTCGTCGAGGCCGCCGGAGCCGACCACGCGCCGGCCCGCCACGGATTCTCCGGCAATCTCCCGTGCTACTTCAACTGCGGTCCGGGCGGTGAAATCAGCGTCAGCGAGGGCGATACGGTGGCCAATATCGACTTCGCCCTGGAATCCGGCGGTCGCATCGCCGGCACGATCACCGAAGCCGCCACGGGCGACCCGATCCCCGGGGCCACGGCCGGACTGTTCACGCCGGACCTGCAGAGCTACTCGGTCGAGTTTGCGGGCGTCGCCCAGCCCGACGGCAGCTACACGACCGGACTGGCCGTCGCACCCGGAACCTGGTTTCTGGTGGCAGGCGGCGGCGCCAGCGGCAACTACGTGGAACAGGCCTGGGACGGCTACCCCTGCGAAATGACCCGCTGCCCGATCGCCGCCACCGATCCGCTCACCGTCACCGCCGGCACGGTCACCGGCGGATTCGATTTCGCGCTCGATGCCGGCGCGACGCTCAGCGGCGAGCTGCTGCCCGACGACATCACCCGGATCGTTATTCTCTACAACGCCGCCGGGCGCAACATCGGCATCATGTCCATTTTCGATCTACCGGACAGCCAGTGGTCCTTCGACGGGCTCGCGGGGGGCAGCTATTTCGTCCAGCTCGGCCCCACGCTCGACGGCAGCGACTCCTTCCTGCGCATCCTGCACAACGGCCTGTTGTGTCCCTGGGGCGGCTGCGAGCGGGCCCGGGGCACGCCCCTGACGCTCCCGGCCGGCGCCAGCCTTTCGCTAGCGCCGATCACGCTCGACGAAGGCGGCCGCATCGAGGGCACGATCGTCGACGGCAACACCGGCGCGCCGCCGGCCGGCGTACCCGCAGACGCGCAGCTGGGAAGCTACGACATCATCGACGCCGGCGGCGATGTCGTCGGCGGCGGTCTGATCAGCGAAAGCAGCGGCAATGTCGTCCTGGAGCCCTCGGCAGCCGTGCCCCCGGGCGACTACCACGTGCGCACCTACAGTGAGTGGGTTGCCGACGGCATCGGCCATGACAGTCTCATCGGAGACGCCGCCATCGAAGGCTACATGGACGCCGTCTATCCCGACGTCGACTGCGCCGGCATCCTCTGCGACCTGAGCCTGGCCGGGACGGTGACGGTCACCACCGGCAACACCGCGAGCATCACCATCGAGATCAATACCGGAAGCACCATCGGCGGTCGCGTCGTCGACCAGACCTCCGGCGACCCGATTGCCGATGCCGTGGTGCGGGTGCTCGACGACGCCGGCAACACCGCCGCCCGCGTACTCACCGACGCCAGCGGCGAATACCAATTCGGCGGTTTTCCGGCCGGAAACTATTTCGTGAGAACCAGCATGTGTGGTGATCTGGGACCGGGTCATAGCGGTGTTCAGAACGCCTATTTCGACCGCTTCCAAGGCGCGAGCGCATCGTGCTCCGAGGCCCTGTGCGATCCCGCCACGGCAACGCCCGTCGTGCTCGACGGCACGACCGACGTCGATCTCGGCGATCTGGATGTAACCGGCGGTCCAGTCATCTCCGGCCAGCTCATCAATGTGGTCACCGGCTTGCCGATCGACCGCGGGGCCATCGAGGTCTTTACCGACACGGGCGAGTTCGTGGGGCGCTACAAGGTCGGCTTCGCCGACGCGCGCTACCAGACCACCGCCCTGCCGCCCGGCACCTACACGTTGGTACCCGACGTCTCGACCGCCTACGGCAGCGTGACAAGCTCGGGCGGCACGACGCCCTCGCTGGCCGGCCGGGGCACCCCGGCGGAGGGGTTCACGGTTGTATTGGGCGAAGACGACGTTGACGCCGACCTTCAGGTGGTCGACCTGGCCATCGACCGGCTGTTCAGCGACCGGTTCAGCCAGACGCAGTAGCCCCGTCGGCCGGGACTCCGGCCGACGAAGCGTGCACCTTCCGGGCTGAACCCGGCGGGTCGTCCGCGCCCGCAGTCATGACGAACGGCACGTTCGCGCTTGCAGCAAGGGCGGCAGAATGCGCGTAAAGCCAACCGGGAGAACACACCATGAGCAACAAGCTGACCTTCTACACCAACCCCATGTCGCGCGGCGGCATCGTTCACTGGATGCTCGAGGAGGTCGGCGAGCCCTATGATCTGCAGGTGATCGAGTACGGACCGGCCATGAAATCCGACGACTACCTGCGCATCAATCCCATGGGCAAGGTGCCGGCGATCGTGCACGACGGACAAGTCGTTACCGAGGTCGCGGCCATCTGCGCCTACCTGGCCGACGCTTTTCCCGAGGCCGGCCTGGCCCCGCCCCCGGCCGAACGGGCTGACTTCTACCGCTGGCTGTTCTTCGCCGCCGGGCCGCTGGAAGCCGCCGTGGGCGCCAAGGCCTGTGGCCTGGAGCCGAACGAGAAGCAGCAGACCATGCTGGGTTTCGGCTCGCTCGAACGAACGCTGGACACGCTCGCTGGCGCTGTTCGAGATCGCCGCTACATCGCCGGCGGCCAGTTCAGCGCCGCCGACGTCTACGTCGGTTCGCAGATAGGCTGGGGCATGCAGTTCGGCACCATCGACGAACGTCCGGAGTTCACGGCCTACTGGGAAGGCCTCAAGGACCGTCCCGCCCGTCTCGTGGCCGACCGCTTCATGCAGGAAGCCATGCAAAAGGCCGGCATGACGTGACAATTGTCATGAATGATTCCTGAAGGCCGTCACTGGGCCGAAGCCGGCCGCTTGTCCACACTGTCCCCGACATTGGATCGGGAGAAGAGAGCATGGACAAGCCCATCGTCGCCAATTGCTCGGCGCTGCAGCATCGCTACGGATCGACGCCGGCGCTGGCCGGCATCGACCTGACGCTTCACGGCGGCCAGGTCAGCGCCCTGCTCGGCCCCAACGGCGCCGGCAAGACCACGCTGATCCACCTGCTGCTCGGCGTGCTGCCGATCCAGCAGGGACGGATCGAACTTTTCGGTTCACTGAGGCCCGGCCGCAAAGAGGCCCAGCAGCGCATCGGCGTGATGCTCCAGGCCAGCGGCGTGCAGGACAACCTGACGGTGGCCGAGCTGCTGGCGCTGTTCGCCAGTTTCTATCCCGAGCCTGACTCGCAGATCGGCCTGCTCGATGAGCTCGACCTTCTCGACCTGGCCGACCGGCGCTTCGACCGGCTCTCGGGCGGGCAGAAGCAGCGCGTACTGTTCGCCCTGGCCGTGGTCGGCCGACCCGACTGGCTGATCCTCGACGAACCCACCACCGGCCTCGATCCGGGCGCGCGCCGAATCCTTTGGCGCGCCATCGAGAAACGCCGCACGGCCGGCGTCTCGATCCTGCTTTGCACCCACTTCATGGACGAGGCGCAGAAGCTCGCCGACCACGTCATCGTGATGGACCACGGCCGAATTCTGGACCAGGGCACGGCCGACAGCATCCGTCGGCGCGTGCCCAGCGACCGCATCCGGCTGCGCACCCGCTTGCCGGCCGGCCAGATCGAGGCCATGCCGGCGGTGCAGTCCGTGCAGTCCGGTGAGGAACGGATCGAGATCCTCAGCTCGAACGGTATCGACACGGTTCGCGCGCTGCTGGCTGCCGACGATTCGATCGAGGATCTCGAAGTCGCCGGCGCCGACCTGGAAACCGCCTTCCTCGCCCTGACCCGTCTCGACTCCAACCAGGCCATCGGCCAGAAGGAGGCCGCATGATCGCCGCCAATCCGTCTCTCCAGCTCATCCGCGCGCAGTGGCTGAACCTGCTGCGCACCCCGGCCTACACGCTGCCGACCCTGCTGTTCCCGGTGATGTTCTACGTCTTCTTCGGGCTGCTCATGCTCAGGGGCCAGTCGCTTTGGCTGCTGTGCACCTTCGCCACCTTCGGCGTGATGGGCGCGGCCCTGTTCTCCTTCGGCGTGAGTATCGCCACCGAGCGCGCCCAGGGCTGGCTGCTGCTGCTGCGGGCCTCGCCCGCGCCGGTCTCGGCGGTCATCGCCGGCAAGGCCTTCGGAGCGGTGCTGTTCGCCATCATCATCGTGGTCATGATGAGCGCGCTGGCGGCGACCTTCGGTAGCGTTCGTCTCTAGACCGGCCAGTGGCTGGCCCTGGCCGGCATCCTGACGCTCGGCGCCCTGCCGTTTTGCCTGATGGGCCTGGCGCTGGGCCTGTGGCTGGGCCCCAACGCCGCTCCGGCGGTGCTCAACCTGGTCTACCTGCCGCTGGGCTTCCTGTCCGGGCTGTGGATCCCGTCCACGATGTTCCCGGGCTGGCTGCAGTCGCTGGCCGAGTGGCTGCCGCCCTACCACCTCGCGGCACTTGCCCTGGATGTCACCGGCGCCAAGCCGGCCGACTGGGACCATTCGTTGACCGTGCTCGGCCTGTTCGGACTCATCTTCGCCGTGATGACGGCCCTGGGCTGGCGGCGCCTGTCCGGTGTGTCCTGATCACCCGCTTTAAACGGAGGAAAGCGCCATGAAGTCGTTTGCCGGAATCATCGCCATCCTGCTCGCCGCGTTCGCTACGCTGCTGCTCCTGCCCGGACCGGTTGACGGCCACCGGGGCATGACCGCCATCACCAACGTGCGGCTGTTCGACGGTGAGCAAGTAATCGAGAACGCCACGCTGCTGATCGCCGACGGGCGGATCGCCCAAGCCGGTCGCAACGTACCCGTCCCGGAAGCCGCTGCGGTCGTTGACGGCACCGGGAAAACGATTCTCCCGGGCCTGATCGATGCCCACGTGCATGCTTACGGCAGCGCCCGGAACGATGCGCTACGCATGGGGGTGACGACCCTGCTCGACATGTTTCGCGCACCCACCGACCAGTCGCTGGTGATCCAGCAGCGCGAATCCCTGCAGCCGACCGACCAGGCCGACCTGTTTTCCGCCGGCTACCTGGCCACGGCCGAGGGCGGCCACGGCACACAGTACGGACTGTCCGTGCCAATTCCCGAGTCGCCACAAGCCGCGGACGACTGGGTCCGGCAGCGTCTCGAGGAAGGCTCGGACTACATCAAGATCATCATCGAGGACGGGTCGGGGTGGGGCCGGCCGCTACCCACGCTCGACGCCGAAATGGTGCGCGCGCTGGTCGAAGCCGCCCACGCTCGGGGCGTGCTCGCCGTCGCGCACGCTTCGACCCAGTCATCCGCAAGGATGGCCGTCGAGGCCGGCGTGGACGGGCTCGTCCACCTGTTTGCCGACGAACCGGTCGATGACGCATTCATTGCCTCGGCGCTGGATGCCGGCATCTGGATCGTACCCACCACGCCGGTACCCGCCGCTTCGCACGGACAGGCCGTACCCGACTGGCTGACCGAGGGCGAGTTCGCCCACACCCGGATCAGCGCCCAGCAACGCAGCATGCTGAACCAGGGCTTCCCCGGCTCGGCCATGCGCCGCGCGCGCTGGCCGGTGGTGCTCGACAACATCGCCAAGCTGCACGAAGCCGGCGTACCGTTGCTGGCCGGCAGCGACGCCGGCAACCCGGGCACCGCCCACGGCCCGAGCCTGCATCACGAACTGGCCCTGCTGGTGGGGGGCGGCCTGACGCCGCTCGAAGCCCTGCACTCGGCGACACGCCGTCCCGCCCGGGCATTCGGGCTCGAGGACCGCGGCTGCCTGAAGCCGGGCTGCCGCGCCGACCTTGTGTTGGTTGACGGCAATCCCTTCGAGGACATCCGTCATACGGTGCATATCCATTCGGTCTGGAAGAACGGCTTCCGGGTCGACGAACAGCTATCGGAGGATGAATAATCGACAGCATGAGCCTTCGCCGACGCATCGAGATACTTCATCGATTCCTGGTACCACCGGAATCCGGCCAGAGCTGGACGGCCTACCTGTGGCTGGTGTACTTCGCATTCTTCTTCGTCGAGTGGTACTTCAGGCCGGTCGGACCGCTGGAGCTGGTCCTCGGCCTGGCAACCGTGGCGGTCTTCCTTGTGCTCTACTTCAGCGCCTATCGCCGCATCGGGGCAACCGCCCTGTGGCACATCCTGGCGATCGCCGCCCTGGCCGCCGCATGGAGCTTCACCAACGCCGGCGCCAGCGTGCTGTTCATCTATGCCGCGGCATTCGCCCACCTGGTCGGGCCGCCCCGAAAGGCGGTCTGGGTCGTGCTCGGGATTGCCGCGTTCGCCGCGGTGATCGCACCGCTGGCCCGGCCCGAGCCCTTCTACTGGATGCCGGGCGTGTTCATCAGCCTCATGATCGGCATGGCGAACATCTTCTTTGCCGAGCAGGGACGCAAGAACGCCGAACTCAAGCTCGGCCAGGCCGAAATCAAGCGGCTTGCGCGTGTCGCCGAACGCGAACGCATCGCACGCGATCTGCACGACGTCCTGGGCCATACCCTGTCGATGATTGCCGTCAAGAGCGAGCTGGCCGAGCGTCTGGTCGATCGCGACCGCGAGCGGGCGCGCGAGGAGATCCGCTCCATGGGCGAGAGTGCGCGCGAGGCGCTGGCCGATGTCCGAAAGGCGATCGGCGGCTACCAGCACCAGACGCTCGAAGAGACGCTGGAGCATATGCGACTGAGCCTGCGCGCGGCCGATATCGACCCGGACATCGATGTCGACGATGACATCGACCTGCCCGCGCAGACACAGGGCATGCTGGCGCTGATCCTGCGCGAGGCCGTCACCAACGTGATTCGTCACTCGCAAGCTCGACATTGCCGCATCCGGATCGAAGCAAGCAACGGTGAACTGAGCCTGGCGGTTGAAGACGACGGCGGCGGCCGCATTCGTATGGACGGCAACGGCATCCAGGGGATGCGCGCGCGCATCGAATCGCTGGGCGGTACGCTGACGATCGGCGCCCGCGGCTCCTCCAGCCTGCACGCCAGCATTCCGAAGGAGACCGCATGACCCGAATCGTACTGGCGGAGGATCAGACCCTGCTGCTGGGCGCACTCGCGTCGCTCCTCGACCTGGAAGACGACATCGAAGTCGTCGGCCGCGCCAGGGACGGCGACGAGGCCCGGCAAATGATCGAGTCCGCAAGACCCGATCTGCTGCTGACCGACATCGAGATGCCCGGCAGCACCGGACTGGACCTGGCCGAATGGGTTCGCGCCAACGCGCCGGGAACGGCCGTGGTCATCCTCACGACCTTCGCCCGGCCCGGCTACCTGCGTCGCGCACTGGAGGCCGGTGTGCGCGGCTACCTCCTGAAGGAAACGCCGGCCGAGCAGCTGGCCGATTCAATTCGCAGAATCCGGGCGGGGCAGCGCGTCATCGACCCGGAGCTGGCGCTGACGGCGTTCGACAGCAGCGACCCGCTCAGCGACCGCGAACGCCAGGTCCTCAAACTGGCCGGCGAGGGCCTGGGCAATGCCGGGATCGCTCGTCGTCTGCACCTGGCCGAAGGCACGGTGCGCAACTACCTGTCGGAGGCCATCGGCAAGCTGCAGGCCGACAACCGCATCGAAGCCTACCGCATCGCACGCGACCAGGGCTGGCTCTGAAGGCGTCCGATCCTAACGATTTCCTCGGCTTCTGGACGTATCCTGTCGTCTCAGTCCCGCAGCAGGAAGGATAGTTGCGCCAGGGCATCGGCTGCATGCCGCACGGCCGGCAGGCCGATGCGGCTGCGCTGCAGCGGGGGCAGCTCACCACCGGGGGTACCGAGCGCGCGCAGACATTGCACCAGGCCTTCGCGCATGGGCTCCAGGTGGTAACCGCCTTCCAGGACCAGGGCCAAGCGACCGGCGCACAGGTGGTCGGCCAGGCGGCGCATGCGGTCGGTCAGGTGCGCGTAGAGCGCCGTGCTGAACTTGCAGGCGAGGTGCTCACGCGTGCCGTCGAAGCCCGCCGACACCAGGACCAGGTCCGGCTTGAACCGGCGCGCCGCCGGAATCAGGATGCGATCGAAAGCCTCCAGGACCGCCAGGTCGCTGGTCGCGGCCGGCAGCGGCACGTTCAGATTCGTGCCGCGGGCTCGGCCCCGCCCGACATCGTCCAGGGCGCCGGTGCCGGGATAGTAGGGTGCGCCGCGGTGAATGTCGAAAAACAGCACGTCGGGATCGTCGGCGAAGATCGAGGCCGTTCCGTTGCCGTGGTGCACATCCCAGTCGACGATCAGCACGCGCTCCGCGCCGTGCACGGCCATCGCGTGCCGCGCCGCGACGGCGACGTTGTTGACCAGGCAGAAGCCCTGGTAATGCGCGGCGGTGGCGTGGTGCCCGGGGGGACGCACCAGGGCGAAGGCGCTGGAAGCCCGGCCATCGCACACGGCATCGACCGCCGTGCAGGCCGCACCCGCGGCACGGAAGGCCGCATCGACGCTTTCCGGCGACACCGCCGTGGAGTCGATCGAGAGCATGCGCTTGCGCCCCCTGAGCTTGTCGAGGCGCTCCATATGGCCACCGGTGTGCGCCCGGCGGACGGTCTCCTCATCGGCCCGCTCGGGGGAGAGCCACAGCAAGCTGCCGTCGTCGAATTCGCGCGCGCGCTCGACCAGCGACGACAGCCGCTCGGGTCGTTCGGGATGGCGCCAGAGCCCGCTGGCGACCAGTTCGCCCAGCCGGGCGCGCAGCTGGCGCGCGTGGTAGTCGCGCATTTCCGGTTCCAGGCCGGGCGGCTGGTGCTGGAGCATCTCGTCGTGATAGACAATCGCCACCGGGGCGCGCATCAGCTCGAAACCACTTCCTGCCAGGCCTTGTCGGCGGCCCAGCCCGCACGCACCTGCGCGGCAATCCCCTCGACGACGTCGTCCGGCACGGCGGCCGGGTCGCCGAGTTCACGTTCGTTGAAGTGGAAGACGTACAGGCGGGCGCAGAACTGTTCGAACGGCAGGGACGACTCGCCCGGAATCTCGCCGTGCCCGCGGGTCGAGGTGACGATGCCCTGCCCCCAGTCCTGCCGGCCCTCGTGGTTGGGATTGTAGAAATACACGCGCATGACGCCGTCGGGGTCGACGGCCACGCGCTGGATCGCAATGGCGTGCAAGCCGATGAAGTTGCCGAAGGGGTCGGTAGCCACGATGCCCGCCGGCTGCGGATAGATCAATTCGGCGCCACCGTTGTAGACGGGATGATATGCCGCGTGAAACTGCCGGGTGAACCCGGCGAAATCGTTGATCGCCCCGCTGGCATAGTCGAAGGTCGTGGCGAAGCCGCGATGAACCCACCAGCCGTGGAATTCCGGATTGATCCAGCGGTGCCCGTCCTCGCCGCGGCCGACGATGCGCCGCCCCATCTCCCAGTAGATCTTGTCGAGGTGCGGCACGAGCACGAGCGAAACGGTATCGAGCTCGGTGTGGAAATCCTCGATCAAGCCTTCGCTCAACTCGCTCGATCGGATCAGGTCGCCTTCGAAATGCAGGTCGATCTCACCGTCGCGCGCGGCCCACATCACCAGCTCGAGCAGGAAGCCGGGGTCAACCTGCGACCAGAGGCTGATCGCACGCGCCGACTGGCAGGTCGGATTGTTGCCCTGGCTCACGCCCAGCGGCAGACCGAGCACGCCGATGACGCCGGCCAGCAACAGGCTGCGGCCGGAAGGCGGGGCATCGTGCCCGAACGCCTCGCGCAGGTGTTCGGCCACCTCCGGCAGCGGGTCGAGGTGGGTCAAGCGCCACAGCGCCGGCGGCACCGGCGGGAAGAACAGCGTGCCCTGGTCGAGCAGGTTGCTCAGTGCAACGATGCATTGCGCGGTGGCCGGATGAACCGCCTCGACGATCAGCGCCCGCACCAGCTCGTTGAATGCATCGAGGCTGTCGGCGCCGACCGGGTCGAGACCCATTGCCAGCACCAGCTGCTCGTCGCTGCCGGATTCGGCCAGAAACCGCAACAGGGCCCCGTGGGCCGGGCAGACCAGGCCGGTCTCGTTGATCGAATGACCCAGGGCGGCCAGTTCACCGTCCTGCTGCAGCCGGGACAGGCCCCGGAAAGCTTCCACGCTGGCTTCGGGGGACGTACTGGTCAGCTCGGTCGGCCCACGACAGGCGTCGAGCAGCAGGCGCCCGCGCTCCAGCGCGGTCGTCTCTTCGGGTAGATCCGTTCGCTCGAGCAAACGCTCGACGTGTTCGAGCAGCTCGCGCACCCCGGCCACGTCGATGGGGCGCTGTTCGAGAATATGGTCGGCCTCGGCCACCAGCGCCTCGATCAGACTCGCGCCGCCGAGGCGGTCGAGTTCGAACGAGAGGAGGTTGCGGACAGCCTCGCGATGCCCGCCACCCGTCCGGCCAGCCTCGGAGTGGTCGGCCAGCAGTAGGTCAAGGCTCAGCACCAGGCTGCGCTGCAGAAAACGGTGGGCCGCTTCGGCGCTCATCATAGGATGCTGGTGGTTGCCCTCGGCGATCGCGAGGATTCGCAGCCTGCTGAGCGCCTCGACCGCCACCGCATCGGCGGCGCCCGTCAGCGAACCCCGCGACAGTTCGGGTTGCAGGCGCTCGGGGTGGTTCCAGTCGCTGCCGGCGAATATGCCCGCCTCGTCCAGCCGACCGGCCAGGGCATACAGCCTGGCCGCGCCACCGGGCTGCCGGAGCAAGCGTAGCGTGGCCGTGAACAGACGCGGGAGGTGACCCGGCTTGGCGAAATCGGATACACGCGCGATGCTTTCGAGCGCGCCTTCGAACTGTTCACCCAGCCGGCTGACCTCCGGTTGTTCATTGCGAGATGCTTCCTGCAAGCGCTGATACTCCATGAATGAGTCGATTAAACTTTGACCGGACGAGCAAGCGCGTCGGCGCCGATGAAGCCGTTAATCATAGCGGATGACTTCGCGCTGCACGCGAAGCCATCCGTCCAATGGTCAGATATAGAAATCCAGTTCTTCCTGGTGCTTGAGCAAGTCGCGCATCGTGTGCGCATCGTCGCCGAAGAAGTGGACCAGGCCCCAGTGCGTACCGAAGGCCTCGCGCTCGGCCACGACCTCTTCCTGCAACGGGTAGAGCTCGTGGCTTTCGAAGTATGGATGTTCGGCCGTCTCTTCCGGGAAGGCCAATTGGCTGACCACGCGACGGCGCGGGAACACGCCGAAGCAGCCGGCATGGCCCTTGGCGCCCTTGACCGGCTCGGGGAAGAAGGCGTCGACTTCTTCCTTGGTCGACTTGGGATCGAACACCACCGCCGTGGCCTGGTAGGCGTTGAAACCGTAGGCGCGCTCGATCAGCTCGAAGGCCTTGAAGCCCGGCGGGCGGTAGGCCACCTCGCCGAAGTACATGGTGCCGTCGGCGGTTACGAAGTACTCGGGATGGATCAGCCCGAACTTGATATCAAAGGCCTTGATCAACTTCTCGACTTCCCGGGTGATCGCCTCGCGCCAGCTTTCGAGCTCGGGCGTGGCCGGCACGAACACCGAGTAGCCGAGCGTGACGTACTCGGAAATGTTGAGGAACTTGATTTCGCCGTCGTGAATCCAGGCCTCGACCGCGAACTCCCAGCCGTCGAGATGGGATTCCATCAGCAGGGGGAAGTCGGTGTCCGGGATGGACTCGATCTCCTCGGGCATGCGAATCACGCGATGTCCGAGACAGCCGGCCTGGTCGAAGGCCTTGAGGTGAATGGGATCGTTGGGGTCGCCGTCGAGCTTGAGCAGGGTCTGGTTGACGCGACGCAGGAAGCGATAGACGTCGTCACGGTCGTGCGCCTCTTCGAATACGCCGACCCGGATGCCGCCCAGGTGTGCCCGGCGCTTCATCAGGGCCTTGTCGCGGAACAAGACGGACTGCCCGTGCAGCCGCGGCTGGTCCATCAGGACCGAGTTGATCGCACCGGCCCACTCGACCGTCTCCTCGAACAGCGGAATCGCAACATCCACGCCCTCTTTCTTGAGCGTTTCTGCGATCTCGAGCGAGCGCTCGTTGAGCCGCTCGAAGTCCCACTCGATGAACGGAATGTCGTTGTCGCGAGCGTAGTCGGCCGCCCAGGACGGGGCAATGACAACATAGCGCCGATCGAAGCGCGCCATGGCGTCGATCGCGTTGAGACTCCACCCGAGCAAGGCGATGTAGCCCTTGTCGGGGTTCTTTTCCTTCGTGCCTGAACCGCCGACGCCGGTGCTGGATGGTGCGGACTGAATCTGCTGAGCCATGCTGATGCCTCCTCGAGAAGCGAGTGAGTGATCCCTTGAGTTCTACAACGCTAACACAGGGTTGTTAGTTTTTAGGGAAATCGGTGATTTTGGCGATCGATCCCGAAAATTACCGGCTTTTTGAAGCCGTTTTTGACTGATAACCCGACCCACGAACCGGGCCTCCAGTGGACCCCGTCACTCATCTTGCAACTTTTAGAGCGCCGGACGTTCAGGCCGAGGCCGCGCGGCGTCGCTGCACGGCCTCGTGGATGTCTTCGATCATCATGTAGAAGCAGGGCACGACCACCAGCATGATCGACGTCGCGAAAACGATGCCGAAGCCCAGCGAGATGGCCATGGGCACGAGGTGCACGGCCTGGATGGAGGTTTCGAGAATGATCGGCGCCAGCCCCCCGAACGTGGTCACCGTGGTCAGCACGATGGGCCTGAAACGCCGGATGCCGGCGGCCAGGATGGCGTCGTGCGCCGACATCTTCGAGCGCTGGGCGTTGGCGAAGTGCACCATGATCAGCGCGCCGTTGACCACAACCCCCGATACGGCGACCACGCCGAGCATGCTGACCAGCGACAGGTCGTAGCCGAGCAGAATGTGACCGATGATGCCGCCGACAATGCCGAAGGGAATGGCCATCATCACGATCAGCGGCTGGACGTAGCTGCCGAAGGCGATCGCCAGCAGGGCGTAGACGGCGAACAGGGCCAGCCCGAACCCGCCCCATAGCGCTGCCGTGGACTCGCGCAACTCCGCCTGGCTGCCCTCGTAGGTCCAGGTGATGCCGGGGAAGTCCGCGCGCAACTGCGGCAGCACTTCGTCGTTGACCGCCGCCAGCACGCGGCTGACCGCGCTTTTCGGTTCGACATCGGTACCGACGTTGATTACCCGGCGCCCGTCGCGGCGGTTGATCGAGGTGAAGGCCTGACCGGGTTCGATGCGCGCGATATCCGCAAGGGGGACTTCGACGCCGTCGGGCGAGCGCACCATGAAGTTCTCGAGCGTGCGGATGTCCTCGCGCGCGGCCTCGGGCAGCTTGACGCGCACCTCGATCTCGTTGGTGCCGCGCAGGTAGCGCATGGCGATGTCGCCGTAGAAGGCGCCGCGCAGCTGGCGGCCGACCTCGACCGGCGTGAGGCCCAGCGCGCGTCCCTCGGGCAGGAGGGTGAAGTCGAGCTGGGCCTTGCCGCGCTCGTAGTTGTCGTTGACGTCGCGGGTATTGCCGAATTCCTGCAGGCGCTCGACCAGCTCGGTGGCCGCATGCTCGAGCACGCCGATGTCCGAGTGACTCAGGTCGATGCTGATATCGTCGCGCCAGCTGCCGGGGCCGCGCTCGGCCTCGAAGGTGATCTGGTCGACGCCCTTGATGTCGCCGATCTGGTCGCGCCACAGCTCGATGACTTCCTGGGTCGTGATATCGCGCTGGGCCGGGGGAAGCAGGACGATTTCGACATCGATGAAATTGCTGCCGCGCACGTTGGTCTTGATGCCCTCGGCCGCCTCGTAGAGGTTGTTATCCTCGAACATCTGGTGCGTGGCATTGGTGATCTGGGCGGCCATGTCGGCGGCCACGTCGCGGGTCGTGCCGACCGGCAGGCGCACGCCGGCCTCGATCTCGTCGGCGGGCTGCTCGGGCATCATGACCATGCCCAGGTGGTCGCTGAGCGCGTAGCCGCCGGTCACCGCCAGCAGCACGATCGCGCCGGTCAGGCTCACGTAGCGATGGCGCAGGCAGCGCTCCAGGAAGGGCCGGTAGCGGGTGTCGATCCAGTTGCTCACGCCCTTGGCGAAGCCGCGCTGGATCCGGTGCAGGCGCTCGCCGGCGGCGGCGTGAGAGCGCTCGCGGATATGCGCCAGGTGCGAGGGCAGAATGAACAGCGCTTCGAGCAGCGACAGCGCCAGGATCGTGACGACCACCACCGGCATCGGCCACCAGTACTGCCCCATGATGCCGGGGATGAACATCACCGGCAGAAAGGCGACGATATTGGTCAGGATGCTGAAGGTCACCGGCCAGGCCATCTCGCGCGCACCGACAATGGCCGCGTCCTTCATGTCCAGGCCCCGCTCGCGGTGCTCGTAGACGTTTTCGCCCACCACGATAGCGTCGTCGACGACGATGCCCAGTGCGACCAGGAATCCGAACATCGAGATCATGTTGATGCTGATGCCGAAGCTCGGCAGGAAATTGATCGCCCCGACGAAGGAGATGGTCATGCCCATCATGATCCAGAACGCCAGGCGCGCCTCGAGGAACAGCGCCAGGATCAGGATGATGATGATGATGGCCAGCGCCCCGTTCTTGAGCAGCAGGTTGAGCCGGTCGCTGAATTCCTCCGCCCGGTTGGAGTCGATCCGCCAGGTCACGCCTTCGGGCAGGGTCTGCTCGAGGTCGTCCAGCACGTTCTGCACCGAGTCGGCCACTTCCAGCGGCGACTGGGTGCCGACGCGGAAGATCTCGATCTCGATGGAGGGCTGGCGATTGAACTGGGAATGGAAACCCACCTCCTCGAAGCCGTCGCGCACCTCGGCGATATCGCCCAGCCGCAGCGGTGCCCCTGTGTCCGAACTGGCCAATACGATGTCGGCCATCTCACGCGCCCATTCGCGGCGTTCGTTCATGCGCAGCAGGATCTCGCCGCGGCTGGTGTCGATGGCGCCGGCCGGCACATCGCGGCTGGACTGCTCGATCAAGTCGGCGACCTGCGCCAGCGTCATGTCGTACTCGCGCAGCGCGTCCTGTGAGATTTCCACGTGGGTGACGTAGGACGGTACCCGGCTGAGCTCGACCTGGGTGATGTTCGGTTCCGTCAGCAGCTGATCGCGCACGCGCTCGCCGAGCTGGCGCAGGGTCCAGGTGTCGACGTCGCCGAAAACGCCGATTTCCATCACGTCGCGCTGCCAGGAGCGCAGGCGCACTTCGGGCTCCTCGGCATCGATCGGGAAAGTCCGGATCTGTGACACCGCCTGGTCCACGTCCTGGTAGACCCGCATTCGATTCACGCCGGTGACCAGCTCGAGGTTGACCCGTCCGGAGCCCTCGCGCGCGGTCGAGCTGATCTCCTTGATGCCCTGCACGCCGCGCACGGCTTCCTCGACCGGCAGCAGGATGCCCTCCTCCACTTCGGCCGGCGCCGCGCCCGGGTAGGAGACGCTGACATCGACATAGTCCAGCTCGTAGCGGGGCTGGACTTCCTTCTGCATGGTGATTGCCGTCCACACGCCGCCGGCCAGGAGGATGACCATGGCCAGGTTGGCCGCGATCGGGTTGTTGACCATCCATGCGATCGGGCCGCGGGCGTTGAGGCCGGAACCGGCCGGGGGGTGGATCATGCGCCCGCGTCCTCCACGGATTGGCCATCGCTCTCGCCGTCGCCGTCGCCGTCGTCGCTATCGAGCCTCAGGCGCAGGCCCTCCTGCACGGTCGCCAGGCGCGTGGTCACGACCCGGTCGTCCGCGCTCAATCCCTCATCGATGTAGGCCCAGGACTCGTCCTGGAAGACGATCGACACCGGCCGGATCACCAGGCGCCCGTCGACCATCAGCCAGACCGTGTCGTCCTCGCGCACATAGTCGCGATCGAGCCGGACGACGTCGGCGATCTCGCGGCCTTCGATGCGGCATTCGACATACTCGCCGAGCATCAGCCACGGCAGGTCTTCGTCGGTGTTGCGCGCCAGCGGATCGTCAACGGCAACCAGGATGCGCGCCAGGCGGGTCGACCCTTCCAGCTCGCCGATGAGGCGAAGCACTTCGCCCCGGCGGGTCGCACCCGCCGGCCAGGCATTGCGGTTGCGCAGCGTCGCGCTCGAACCGGGCTGGTCGCCGTCGGGCACCGTCAGCCACTGAAGCTGGCCGACGGGCACGGTCGCCTCGACCCAGTAGGTATCGAGACCCACCAGGCGCCCCAGGGCGGTTCCGGGACTGACCTGCGAGCCCAGGTTGACCGCCCGAGTGAGCACGTGCGCATCGAACGGCGCCTCGATCGTCGTGCGATCGAGATCGACCTGTGCCTGGGCGACGTCGGCCCGCGCCGATTCCACCTGCGCCCGGGCCGAGCGCAACTGCGGTTCGCGCAGCACCAGCGCCCGGCGCTCGGGCGGCAGTTCACGGTCGATGGACGCGAGATCGGAACGGGCGACCTGCTGCTCGCCGCGCTCGATCGCCAGCTGTGACTGTGCCTGCTCGAGCGCGCTGCGGCGCTGCTCCAGGGCAATCCGGTAGTCGGCCTCGTCGAGACGGATGAGCAGCTCGCCCGCGTCCACGAAGCCGCCCGGCACAAAGCCCTGGCCGAGCTCGGCGACTTCGCCGTCCACCCGCGCGCCCAGTGAAATCTCGCGCGCGGGGCGGACCGTGCCCATCGCCTCGATGGTCGGCCGGAAACTGCCGAACTCGCCCTGGGTTACATCAACCAGCGAGGCCGACTGGCGCACCGCCCCGTCGCGGCGCGCCGTCGGCTCGGTGTTGAAGATGACGAACAGGAATCCGGCGCCGACCAGCACCAGAACGACGCAGATGAATATGGTTTTCACCAGGCCGCTACGGTCATCGTCCCTGACTGCATGCGTTTCGTTACTCACGAGATACGGGCTCCCCGTCGTGAATCATTTTGACTAGTCGATCGAGCCAGCTTGCCGGACCGCAGGTGACTCGACAGCCAGGCACTGAAAAGGTTTCACGAGAAACTATCAGAATCGGGGGAATGGTACGTCAAGGCTTTCGGTTGTCGGCCGGAAGCGAGCGGGGGGTTAGTGGTGGTCTTCCCCACGTCCGGAGCGACGCACGTTCTCCGATTCGGAGTAGCGCGCGTAGAGATCGAACAACACCCGGCGAAACTGCTCGCTGTAGCCGGCGGCCACGCCGAGGGCCAGCGTGGTGATGGCAGCCTTCTCCGGATTGCCCTGGATCCAGCGGGCGAGCACGGGGTCGGCATGCTCGCGCAGGAGTTTCTCGAAATCCTCGCCGTAGGCTTCGTGCCCGGGGCGCGGGCGCGAAGGCTTCGCCGACGCGTTGGCGATCCTGGCGATCAAAAGTACGAGCGCGATCAGAACGATGCCGGCTGCGGCGGTCACCAGCGCAGCCAGCGACGGGGGGAGCATCTCCAGCATGGCGAAATAGCAGGCAACGCCCAGGAAGGCGAATACGCACAGCGCGGCAGGCACGACGATCGCCGCCACGAGAACCCCCGTCTCCATGCGCTTTTTCAACTGCGAAAGCATTCGGCTCAGCCCTTGCGCCGTGGCCTAGCGATCGAGCAGCTTGCCGAGGATGAACCCGATCCCGAGCGCGACCGCGATGCTGGTCATCGGTCGCTCTTCGATTTCATGTTCGAAGGCGCCCCAGGTCTCTCGCACCTGATCACGCGAACGGTCCGCCGCGGCATGCAGGCGGTTACGACCCTCGTCGGAGACGGAGTGCGCTAACTTGGAGACCGTCTGTCCGATACCGGAGAGCTCTTTTTTCAATTCCGCGAACTCTTCCTTGAGTTCCTGAAGTTCCTTGTCAGCAGTCGTCGCCATGGATCCTCCTGTTTTGCCTGGATTTTTGAGACACTAGGGTATAGACATTAACACAATCCGAGGTAACCACCCCGCGAGGCGTTTGCTTCGATCCATGCCATCGTCGAGGAATCGGCCCAGGTACCGCCATGCCCCAGGAGATCAACAAGCTCGAAGACCTGATCGAGCAGCTGCGTTCGATCAGCCACGAAACCGATCCGGTCGAACTGCACGTGATACTCCAGCAGGTCGAGCAGCGCTCCTTCGGCGCCATCCTCATCGTCGCCGGGATCATCGTGCTCGCACCGCTCGTCGGCGACATCCCCGGCGTACCGACGCTCGTCGCAGTGCTCGTGGTACTGACCTCCGTTCAGATCCTGGCGGGGCGCAGCTACTTCTGGCTGCCGCAGTTTTTGCTTCGGCGATCCATCGCGCACCGCCACCTGCAGGGCGCCCTGAACTTCATGCTGCGCCCGGCGCGCTTTACCGACCGGTTCCTGTTTCACCGCCTGGCGTTTTTCACCGGCAACTTCTTCACCCTGGTCGTTGCGGTCGCCGCACTGGGCGTCGGCCTGGCCATGCCGCTGCTCGAGTTCATCCCGTTCTCGGCCAACCTGGCCGGCATTGCCCTGTTCACCTTCGGCGCCGCCCTGGTCGTGCGCGACGGCCTGTTCGCCTTGATCTCGCTCGTGCTGACCGCCGCGGTTTTCGGGCTCGTCGGGCACTGGATCCTGAGCGCGTGACCAGGTTGCGGCGGGCCCGATTTTGCGTCCTTCAAGGGCGAATTCCGTGTGCATCGGGCTACAATGTTCGCTACCGCACATACATGCTCGTGCGATTCGATGAATACTGGGGAGTTGGGTTTCAACGGGGAGGGAGATATGACGACTGAGACCGGACC
This sequence comes from Wenzhouxiangella indolica, assembly GCF_042310355.1. Taxonomy (NCBI): domain Bacteria; kingdom Pseudomonadati; phylum Pseudomonadota; class Gammaproteobacteria; order Chromatiales; family Wenzhouxiangellaceae; genus Wenzhouxiangella; species Wenzhouxiangella indolica. Next base: position 62,077 of record NZ_JBHJMR010000004.1, read on the forward strand.
GGAGAGAAACGAACTACTCGCGCTTTTGCCTCAGAAAATCAAGAATCGGATATTCCCGCAGCTGCGCGAAATCGAACTGCCGCTGGGCAAGGAAATCTACGCCGCCGGGCAGGATGTGCAGTACGTCTATTTCCCGGCCGACTGCATTATCTCCCTGCTCTACGTCATGCTCGATGGTCACTCGGCCGAGATCTCGGTCGTGGGCCGCGAGGGCATCGTCGGTATTGCCGTGTTCATGGGCGGGGACAGCACACCCAGCCGTGCTGTCGTGCAAAGCGCCGGCACCGCCTACCGGTTGCCGGCCTCCAGCCTCAAGCATGAGTTCCACAACGATGCCGCCATGCGCATGCTGATGTTGCGCTACACCCAGGCGCTGATCACCCAGATGGCCCAGACCGCAGTCTGCAATCGGCACCATTCCATCGACCAGCAGCTGGCCCGCTGGCTGCTGCTGTCGCTCGATCGGCTGCCGACCAGCGAGCTGTCCATGACCCAGGAGTTGATCGCCAACATGCTCGGCGTCCGCCGCGAAGGGGTGACCGAAGCGGCCGGCAAGCTCCAGAAGCTGGGCGTCATCAACTACCAGCGCGGGCGAATCAACGTTCTCGACCGGCCCAAGCTCGAAGGACTCAGCTGCGAGTGCTACGCCGTGGTCAAGAGCGAAACCGACCGCCTGGCCGCGTACGCCAAGCACCTTTAGTGGGCACGAAGCGCTCGGTAGTGGCAGCGCCTCCGCGTGTGTGCGATTCATGCCACTTTCGGGCGACACGGCTGATCAACGATCGTTGAGCCCGACGAGTTCCGGAACGTGCCTTGGCGAACAGACAGTCAAGGTCATGGCAGCGAGCATGGGATCACGCAAGCATGCTGCAACACCCGCCCATCCGGCGGGTGACGGCCCCTTGCTTGAGAAAGCCTTTGCCCATGCCACATCAATCGCCTGCGACAAATCAACTGATCGACGGCCTACCTGCTTCAGACGCCGCGTCACTGCTGGCCGAGTGTCATTCTGTCGATCTCGAGTTCGACCATGAACTCAACGATTCGAGTGCGCCAATCTCCAGAGTCCTTTTTCCCACCACGGTCATCATTTCCGTTACCGCCAAGGTCAGCGACCACGGTCCACTGGAAATGGGCATGATCGGATACGAGGGCATGCTGGGCGCTTCGCTGGCCCTTGGCATCGAACGCCACCCCATGCGGGCGGTTGTCCAGGGAGACGGCATTGCACTGGAGATGACGTCGACAAGCTTCAAACGCCATCTCGAAGACAGCCCGGCGCTCAAACAAGCAATCCATGGCTACTTGTTCGTGTGCGCTGAGCAACTGGCCCAGACAGCCACCTGCAATGCCTTTCACGAAGTCGCGGCCCGATTGGCCCGCTGGCTACTGATGATGGACGACCGCGCCCGCGGCCAACCCCTGACGTTGACTCACCTGTTCCTGGCGGACATGCTCGGCGTTCGGCGAAGCGCAGTCACCATTGCGGCCGGACAAATGCAGGACAAGAAGATGATCAGCTACAGTCGCGGGCACATCCAGGTGCTCTCGCGCTCAGGCCTGGAGTCCGTGGCTTGCGAGTGCTATCCCGCAGCCATCACGTCGTATGAGCGCCAGTTCGGTTCCGATCAAGGCACTTGAGCGGGGCTCCGGGTCGCGTTCGAAAAATGGGCATGGTCAGTCTTGAACCGGGGCTCGCGGCGGAACGACGAGGCCACTGGGCGCAACTTTTCCGTCGGCGTTCGACGCCGGCGAACGCCGGCGACAATACGGTGAGTGCTCACAAACCTCGGCGCCGAAAGCATGCGCCACAGCATCCGCCCAATGATCATCGGCCCAACGCGGATCACCATAGTAGTGACCGATGGCGTGCGCCATCTCATGCGCCATGACGTAGTAGTAGCGCCCATGCAGCCAGGGTTCGGGCCATTTGCCCGAATAGATGCGGTCATGATTGATGCTGATGTACGGCCCCTGACCTTCCGGACAAGATTGATAGGGACAGGTTATGCCCCAGTGGCGAGATTCCTCGAGGCTACGCAGACCCTGGCCGTCACACAGCTTTCGCCATTGGCCGCCGTACCACCATGGCGTGAACCACGCCCGGGCATGATCCGGGCCGAAGTGGTCGCGCGTGTATTGCCAGACCGCATTTGCTGCCGCCCAACAACGCTGCCGGGGCACATCGTGGGGAAACTGCCCGGCCGCCCGGACCAGGTTGTGCTCCATATAGGGCCGAGCCGGAAAATCATGATCGGCATGGGCTGCTGAAACCACCCAGAAAAGCACCACCAGCAAACCGAAAGATCGCGAGCTCACGCCCCTGAAACCTCCTCTCCTGGCCTCGAAGCAGCCACCCCAAGCCAATGGCCACTGTAGCCACATCGTCCGCCTCATTGGGCGGCGGCGTCAAGGTTTCTGAGTGACGCACGGGCGCAGGGAACTTCTGGATAGCCCGTCGCGCCCGTGCGAGCAATTCAGAGGCTCCATAAACGAGATGAGGATCAGTATTTGATACTGGCGTCGAGACCAGTATCCGGCGAACAGAATCAAGAAAGGCCCTGGCCGCGAGAACGGCCAGGGCTTTCCATTTGAATTGCGACTGCTACCTTGGATTCAGGTTGAATTGCCGCATGGAGATTGCGGCGATTGCTACCATCAGCAGGACAAACAGCGCAATCCCGCCCTGTGAAAAGGTCGGTACGCCGAGGGCATCCCTCGAGTTGGTAAATGTGCACGTTACGCTCTCGCCCGCTTCGAGGCTGATGGCGGAGGGTGGCGAGCCATCATCGCAGGTGGCGCTGTCAAGCTGCCAGCCCGCCGGGACTGTTTCATTCACGGCATAGGTTCCGGGCGGTCGGGTCTCCACGACAAACTCACCGTGCATCAGGCTGAAGTTGCCGAGATCACCGCTGAAGTTGAACGAATCACCTGTATCGGATGGCGTGGCCTGCTTGAGTATGGTGATCGATCCATCGGGGGCCCCGTCTTGCGTGTTGAGGAACACACAGGTTACCGTTTCCCCGGCGTCGAGCGCGAAGTCGGCAGTCGCCGCTCCGAGGTCGCCGGTGCTGTCTGCGTCACTGCAGGTGATGTCTGTCACCTGCCACCCGGCCGGGACGGATTCGGTCGCGCTGTAGTTGCCCGCCGCCAGATTGTCGACGACGATCTGCTCGCCGTCGGTCAGAACGCCGAGGGCATCACCAGTAAAGCTGAAGGTCTGGGAACTGCCTTGCGGATTCGTCCGCTTTTCAACAATGATGGTCCCAGTGCCGGGCTCGCCGCATGCCTGGGGAACGGCAATCGCATTGTTGTCGGTGGTGACCGTCGAACCGAATGCCAGCGCCCGCCCTTCAAGCGATGCCGAATCGCCCAATGTAATGCTCAGGCCGGCGGCCGTACCGCGGAATATAGTGCCTACAAACGAAGCGTTGGCGCCGATCGTCGTGCCACCGCTTGGCGTCCAGAAGACAGAGTCCGAGCAAGCTCCATTGGCGGTTACGACACTTGAATTCGCTCCCGAACTCAGCGCGCCGTCGGGCCTGAAAATATAGACGCCGTCGCCGCTCAGGGTTACCGTTCCCCCGGTGGTTATGCTCATGGCGCCGGTGCTCGAGTAGCAGCCGGGCGGAAATTCCCCCGGCGTCCCGCCGCCGATGCTGACCGTATCCAGCGCCACCGCGGCACCGAGCGAGGTGCAAGACTGAGCGTCCAGTTCGGATCGGGCTGCGTCCTGGTCGATGCCGACCTGGGCAGGACACGGCGTCTGCTGTGATCCGTTGACCGTGGGGGCAACGACGGGGCCGGTCGTGAAACAGACGTCCCCGTCGACGACCGTTCCCGGGGTGGTATTGGTGAAAGTCTCGGATACGATCGCAAAGGGACTGGTAGCGCCAAGATTCGGAGCCGTCTGGGTCAACGCCGGGACGGCAAAGAACAGCAACGCCGCGCCAGCAAACACCCGAACGGCACGAGACATTCGCAAGGGAGGCCACTGAAAGCCCGGAGTAATTGTCGCGAAGTGCCGCGAATGAGTGGCACAGAGTCTGGTTATCATCGGGAATCCTTATTGCTGCATTGCATTCGACAGATTGTCGAAAAATCAGGGTAGCGCCGGAGCAGGCGCGTGTCTGTGTGATACCGCACACAGGTCCAGCGCGCCGCGGAGCGGCCCAGGGTTCAGAACCGGATATCGACCATTCCAAACAGCCCGATCAGGCCGACGACAATCAGGTAAATGGCAACGATCATGCTGAGCAGGCGAGGCATGATCAGGATCAGAATACCGGCAATGAGCGATATCAGGGGAGTGAGAGTCATGGGCAAATTCATGTCTTTCCTCTAGTTCGGGAAGCGGGAGGAGGTACCGGGCGACGACGGCCGTATGCCGACCAGTCTGCCGACAGGTAGCCAAGACGCCGGTGCAATCGGTCGCAAATGCAGGGGCGTGCGTGCAGCGGACATCACGGCTAGCGCTCCCGTATCACTCGTTTCAGACGGGATTCTGCCGGAATGAGCACTTCGGATCCGGAAAGCTGATTGATCAAGGCGAGGCGTTCAATATCGATAGCCGACGGAAATCTCATATTGAACGACTCAAGTGTAGTGGCCTGGGGTACGCGCACGATGGCGATGCGGTCCGGCTGCCTGGCCAGTGCCCTGCGATCGGTCAGCCTTGCGAAACTGCCGATGGTTTTTCGGAAGGCAGAGTCGTAGTGGTCCAGCTGATCAGGGGGCGCAAATGCAAGAAGGCGGTAAACATGCTCACCATAAGCGATGAAGGCCGCCATTCCGCCGAGCTGACCGCTTTTTGTCTGGGCCTGGAAGCGGGCTTGTATGGCATCCAGCCCGTTGATTGCCCCCCGATTCGGGTTGCTGGCTGACAGACCTTCCTGACCAAAGAATTTCTCGGCGGCAGCCGACACGGAACCCGAGATCAGGGTCAACTGCACTACCGCGTCCTTGTCGGGACTACCGGCCAATACCACCTGTGCCAGGTTCTGAGTCTGCCAGCCCTCGGGAAAGCTGATTCTGAATGCCAGGTCTGGATGCATGAATCGATTTTCCTCGAAGTATCCCTGTCGAGGATTGGTTCCGAAAACCATGCCGTCGATCCGGGCCAGGTAGTCGTCTCGGCCGATGCGCGTGCCGCCCAGCGGCTGATCCAGCGTGCCCAGTCGCTTTTCGATGCGGCGGATTCTTTCGGCCGGATCGGGGTGACTCGCCAGCCAATTGGGAAGCGGGCTGCTACCGGCGAGTCGACCGGAACCTTGTAGCGAGGTGAACACGTTGGGCATTTCACGTACGTCGTAGCCGTGACTCAATGCGTACTTAAATCCCAGATCGTCGGCCTGTCGCTCCGCATCGCGCCCGTAACTCAGGAACAGCAATGACAATCCACCCGCAGCTGCTTCGCTGAACTCTGCCAGTTCGGGACTGAGAATACTGCCGACACCCAAGCCAATTTGCGCAACCTGCGAGCGGGTCATCATTGCAACCGAATGCCGTGCAGTGACGTGTCCGATCTCATGGCCAAGAACACTTGCAAGCTCGGCCTCGCTTCCCATCAGCCCCATCAAGCCCCGCGTAATGAAGATATAGCCTCCGGGGAAGGCGAAAGCATTCGGCGTGGGATCATCGATGACATTGAAAGACCAGGGCAGGCTGGGACGCTCGGAATTTTCTGCCAGGCTCATTCCCAGTTCCTGAACGTAGCCCTGAAGCTGCGCATCGTCGACCACGCCGACGGATTGACGCACGCTTTCGGCACCCTGCGCACCCATGGCGATTTCCTGCCTCTCGCTGACCAGGACGAACTCACGGTCGCCGCTGACCGGATTCACGGCGCATCCCTGCAGCATGAAGACTGAGGCTAAGGCAGCAAGTATCGTGGCGACCCGGCGTGGTCGAATATTCATCATACGGCGCCCTCAGGCAGCAATGACTCGGTTGATTTGAAAGACAGCTTGCTACCCGCCGTCAGGAATGTCGGTACGCTGCCGCACGCAATGCGGCGTCGATAGCCGTGTCTGCGAGGTGTTGCGCTGGGCCGGGCGACCCACGGGCATTGCGATGCCATACCATGCGGCATGCAACTGTTCGCTGACGAACAGACACCCCACCCGGTAGGACAGAAGCTGAAAAAGCGACAGTTCTGTCGACTGATGCAGGATGACTTGCAGTAGATCGAAGCTCGATCATTCATGCCTTGCGTCTTATTCCCACCATGCGCCGCCGAAGGCGCCTTGGCTTTCGGTGCCCCATCGGGCAAGGAGAAGTTCAGACATGACGACCCACACAATGAATGGCCACAACTTTCTAGCAAGCCAGGCCCAACCAGGAATTCTCAGGGGCCCCGCATGGATTCAGATCGCAAAAACCACTCGAGCACAGTGGCGACTTCAGAAACAGCCGGAAAAATACAGCTGTCTGGAAAGCCCGGATCCCCGAGATCAGCTTCAGGCGGCCCTGAAACAGATCGAAAGCCTCCTGCAGGAAAATGCACAACTCATTCGGACTGCACTCGTACTCGAACATGCCTTGAGTGACGCCCTTTCCATACTCCACAAGAATGGATCAAACGACCGCTCTGAAGAAAACCTTCTGACGTCGACGGATGCCCCCCCGTAATGCATGGAAAAGGGAAAGGCCGAAACAAAAAATTGCCTTGAAGTGACCGCCTGGCACTGATTGGCCATCTACTAACGCGGTCACCAATCAGCAGACATTCAGAGCTCCGGAGCCGGTCACCGGCTGCGTTCCGCTCGCTTGGAATAGGCCCACAAGCCGTACCGTCGCGGCAGGCGTGGCACTTCCTTGGGAGCTGGAGAAGTACAGCAATGGAGCGAGCCGGGAGGGGGCGACGCCCTGCCAGGGGCGCCGACAGCCAAGCCTGAATTCACGTTCGGAATACGGCAATCCCTATATGGCCCGACGTCCTCTAAGCAGCTGGAAGACGACCATGATGACTGCAAGCACGATCAGAACGTGAACGAGGCCACCCAGGGTGGTTCCGGAGACCAGCCCAAGCGCCCAAAGTACGACAAGAATAACGGCAATTGTAAATAGCATGATTTATGTTCCTTGCATGTTGTAACTGCATTTGAGTCATGTTGGTGCGCTCTAGCGTGCGCGCAGGATGCGGCTGAGAAGATAGCCTCCAACGAATGCAATGCCGACCGAAGTCGCTGGATTCTCTCGTACATAACCACGCCCGCTGGCGCGCCACTTCTTCTGTAGATTGTTCATCTGGCGACTCTTTCCGGAAAGGCTGTCCGTTGCGTAGTTGGTCGCGTCGGCAGCCCAATCCACGGCTTCATGAGCGCCGGATGCTATGCTGTCCACCTTCGGATGCGATACGTCGTCTTTTTCATTTGCCTTCATGGCGATGCTCCTGCTAATTCAGTTATTTGGATACGAGCCCGATTTCCTCAGGTAGCGAGCGTGCAAAACCCAAGAAAAGCCTCGGTCAAGGCGAGTTGCCATCTAACCACTCAGGTCGTGACCCGGGATTAGAGTTGGCCGAAACCGAGGATGCCAGTACTACCGCCGATGGCCGGCGGTAGCGGGCTGTTTTAAATCTAATCCAGGCTACTTGCGGGCGAATGTCGGTGCCTCGACAAGGCTGACGCTCGAGACATCGACTGACAGAGTGATGTTCTCGCCGTCGACTTTTCTATCGACTTCGTTCCAGGCGATGGCGAGATCCTTTTTCCCCAGACCCATGACGCCGCCCGTACTGATGATCACGGCTCCGATCTGACCGTTCTCGTCGATCAGGAGCTCGTTGACTGTGCCGACCACCTTGTTATCTCGTCTGTTCATGACGTCATGGCCGATAAGATTGCTGGAGAAGTAGTCGTCGGCAGGCTTGCTTGCCAGGTAGCTGAAGTCGACGACGGCAACTTTGGCATCACCGGAAGCCATGGACTCGTGTTCGGCCTGAGCTTCGCGCGCCGAATGCATGCGTCGCTCCGAATTCATTGCTGCCTGTTTAGAGCCCTTCTCGGCATGACTACTCTCGGCACTGACGCTCGTGGTCTCAGGGGCACAAGGGCAATCGCAGCTCTGATTGTCGGCTGATGCAACGGAACTACCCATTGCGAATGCCGGAAGGAGCACGGCTGCGTACTTGATTGACGTGAACTTGTTCATTTGTATTCTCCAAGGGTTCCCCGCGTAACCAGAATGTCACCGGGACATCATCACTGGCATTAGCGTGATTCGCAGCCAGGAGTGGTCACCATTGTCGGAACAATGGATACTTCAGTCTGTTCGCTGCGACACCCTTGTCTTGAAAGAGTCGACCTGCACGTTGCCTGCAACCAGGAGGGGCAATCGCTAACGCCGGGTATCCCGCGAACGCCAGAAACGCGCAATGGCTGGCTTGACGGTAACTCCGTGGACCAATATGGACAGAGCAACCGTCACCAGGGTCAGATGCAGCAGCTCCAGCGCCAGTTCTTCAGGTAACCCGTGCTGAATGGCGTACATCAAGTAATACACAGAGCCGATACCACGTACACCAAACCAGCCCGCAAGGTTGCGCACGCTCATGGATGTCTTGCTGCCCAATAAACCCAGGTGGACGCTCACTGGACGAGCAATGAAGAAAAGGAAAGCTGCGAAACCGACAGCTCGAAGGCTCCAGGAGTCCCAGAAAAGCGATCCGCCAATCAGCAGAACAAGCACGATTTCCGACAGCCGCTCGAGGTGTTCGTTGAACTCGAGCGAACTCTCACTTACGTGTACCTGGCTATTTTCCGGGGGCTGCTTTCTTGTTTCATGATTCTGGAGTAGCAGTGATTCGTTCTCGCGAAGGGCCAGTCTCACTTCGGTGTGACGCAAGGCAACCGCTGCACTGAATACGCCTAGGAAGCCCCAGGCTTCCACCAACAGACAGAGACCGTAGACCAGAGCAATCAGCCCCAGGCCAAGAAAACTTTCCAGAAAGGCGCTGCTCACGAACATCGTTCGCAACCGATACACGAGCAGGCCGATAGCCGCGCCGGCCAGGATCCCGATTCCTACACCGGCACCGCTGGCCCAGAGAATGTCCATGACGATCCATCTTCCACCCGCCTCCCCCAGGTCATGCAGCCCCAGCAAACCCAGCCCGAGCATGACAAAGGGAAACGCGCTACCGTCATTGATCCCTGCCTCGCAGGTCAATGCAAAACGAAGACGATCGGGGTCATCCGCATGGCGGACCTGGACTTCGGTTGCCAGCACCGGATCCGTCGGCGCAACTACGGCTCCGAGGAGCACAGCGGCCCCAAGCGGCAATCCAAGCCAATAGTGCCCAAACAGCGTCACCAGGCCAACCGTGATGGCCATCGACACAACGGCCAGTTGCAAGGGGCTGCGCCAACGCCTGTAGACGATCGGCACCGGCATTTTCACACCGGCGCAGTACAGAGAGACGAGCACCGCCAACTCGGTCAGCAACTCAAGGAGCGCAGATTCCTTCAGCGGGTTGAAGTGAAAAAGCCCCAGGCCCATGGGACCGACAAGGGAACCCACGATGAGGTAAATAATGGCCGAGGTTATTGGCACGGCCTTGATATAGGAAAACGTAAAGCCGACCACCAACAGGAGCAGGCCAATCAGCATGAACCAGGTTGCGGTTGTCATTGACTATGGAACCTCTGAACAACTCTTTGCGGACCGCACGAAGAAACCCCATGACCAACCTTGCCAGGTCTGTACGACAACGAACGCCACGTTCTTCGTTTGCCATCCGGTGCGCCAGCGTAAAGAGTACAGGCAACAACCCGCTTGCTCTTGAAGCCGTGCGCTCAGCTCGAGCGCCACAACAGGACAGCAGACATATTCAGCCAATTCAGGAGTTTTCTCAAGTTGCAAATGCCTAAGGACTGGTGGTATCGGCCCTGGGCATTACCTTCCTGGCCGCTTGTTCCGCGGCGCCTCTATCAATGAAGCGCCGTTCTTTTGCTTCGCTCGCAGTGCGCGGGTTCCGACACTGCAATCCCGAGGCCGCCCGACAGACTCCCACGGGACGCAGCGCAGGCCGACTGCAAACTTCCACTGTTCCCTAGCGCACCGACCCGGGACACCCCCAAGATGCAGAATTGACGCCATGAGCACAGTGACGTCGACTTCAAGGACATCAGGAATGAAGGACCCTCTCCTTTTCAGCCTGGCGCTGATTCTGCTGCTGGCTTCGCCCGCGCTGGGATTGCTCGCGGCAGCTGTCGCGACCTGGCAGGCGCAGCTGGCCGGCTCGGTCCTGTACATGCCGCTGGGACTGGTACTGGTTCTTGCGCTGATCGCAGTCATACAAAGTCACAAGCCACTGGATGTTCTGCTGTTTGGCTCGCTGGTACTCGGGACGATCGGCTGGTTTATTGCCGATGCGCACCAGCAAGCTCACATCAGTGGCATCGTCCTGGATCTCTCGACCCGAGTGAATTTCATGCCTGGCTTGATAGTGGCTTCGCTCCTGACCGCTGCCTTGCTATTCACGACGCTCCGGATCCGAAAGGTGAAGACACCGCCCCACCGGGACTAGCGGACAAGACTGCAGACCGTGGTGGCGTTGTGAGATAGAAAGTCAAGCGATTCAATCCGCCGCCTTTGGCTCCTCAGGCGGGCCCCGGGTGCGTGGCATGCCACTGCTTCTGCAGGTCAGCGAGGCGACGGGCCTGGGCCTTGAGACGTTCGTCAAGTTCCCGGAAGCGGGTACTGAAGGCACGCTTCTGCCAGCGATCACCCAAGGCGGCAGCACCGGCCTTGACACGCTCTGCCTGGACGCCCCGCCACTGGGCGATGGTGTCCCTGAACTGTTGGTACTCGCGCTCAATGACCTGGGCCCAGGTCTCAGCCGCGTCCGCCGAGGCCAGCTCTTTCTCCAGCTCTCGAAACTGCATTCGTATGCGTGCTCGCTGCACCTTGAAATCCGGCGTACGGTTGAGCCGCCCGGCCAGTCCCAACCCGGAGCAGCTAGCGATCAGCCACTTGCCTGGATCGAAGTGCCACCAGCGCTGGCCATTTCGATAATCCGCCTGAAAGGCATGATGAAAGTTGTGATAGCCCTCGCCCCATGTCAGCAGCGCAAGCCAGCCGTTGTCGCGCGAGGTGTTGTCATTGCTGTAGTCGCGCCTGCCCCAGGCATGCGCAAGCGAGTTGATGAAGAAGGTGCAATGCTGGCTGAAGACCAGTCTGACGGCCCCGGCAAGCAGGACCATCCCGATGATGTCACCTACCAACAAGCCCAGGGCACAGGGAACCCCCAGGTTGAGTGCCCAGGTCAACGGCCAGTAATACTTGTGTTGCCACTTCAACAGCGGATCACGCTCGAGATCCCAGACCTGTTCGAAGTCGACCTCACTGGAACGCCAGTGACGCAACATCCAACCGATGTGAGCATGCCAGAAGCTCTTGCGGATCGAGTGCGGATCACGCTCTACGTCATCAACAAAGCGATGATGCACTCTGTGTCGCGCGCACCACACCAGGACCGAATTCTGCAAGGAGAATGTACCGAAGATAACGAAGAAAAGCTTGAGGGGCCATGCAGCCTGGTAGCTTCGGTGTGACCACAACCGATGGTAGCCAGCGGTAATCGAAAGCCCACTGAACAGCCAGATCAGGCCGGCTGTCAACCATGCCCAGCCACTGAAACCCACGAAAAGTCCCCACAGGGGCGCTGCCACCAGCGCCAGCAGGTGAACGGTGAAAAAATAGATCAAATTGGCTGTGGCCTGCGGCGGCTTTTGGATATTCATGACTTCGGCCTCCTCAGCACGTTATCGCTGTAGTGGCCATTACATCACGGCATGGGGCAGCTACTCTGTTCGGTAGGAAACATAAACCAGGAACCCCCTGGCGGGGCTTCAACCCAGTCTTTAGCTTTCGAGACGGGTTCGGTAGCTGAACGCTAACCCTTGCTGGAGGCCTTTCTGAAGGGCGCCCCAGCAGCCGGTCGCTCCATGCCAAGCCGATAGAAGCAATACTGCTGGCCAGCATCGAGCTTGGCCTGATACATCGCGGAATCGGCCCGGTGGATCAGCTCTTCCAGGTCGGAGCCGTCTTCGGGATAGACGCTGATCCCGATACTCAATTTGAGATCGAAAGCCTGCCCCTCGCTATGGCGGAGCCTCGCCACTGCATGCTGCATCTTGACTGCAATCTTGCCGGCGTCCTCGACCTGCCCGATCTCACCCAGCAGGACGACAAATTCGTCTCCACCATGCCGGCACACCAGATCGGTGCTTCTAACGCAAGCCACCAGCTTGCTCGAGAGATCCCTCAATAGACGGTCACCTACTTCATGCCCGAGGCTATCGTTGATCTGCTTGAAATGGTCGACATCGATGAACAGCAGCCCGACCCGCTTCCCATGGCGCTTGGCAAGCGTAGTGGCCTGCGTAAAGTGTTCAGAGAATGCGACTCGGTTGGGCAGGCCGGTCAGCGCATCATGGCGCGCCAGGTAAGCCATTCTTGTCGTATTCTCCCGAGAAAGCATGCGGTCCCGAAAAACAAGGACCGCACCGGTCAGCCGCCCCGATTCGTCGAGGATCGGAGCAGCGGAGTCCTCGATAGCCAGTTCGCTTCCATCCGGACGCAACAGCAGGCTGTTTGCCGGCATCTGTACGATCTCGAGGCTTTCCATTGCCCGCTCGGCCAGGTTACTGATGGGGCTGCGGCTGTCGGAGTCGATCACACTGAAGACTCGGCTAAGGGGTTGGCCTGCGGCGACATCCCGAGACCAACCGGTAAGATGCTCCGCAACGGTGTTCAGATAGGTTACCCGGCCGCAAGAATCCGTACTGATGACTGCATCACCAATGCACTCCAGAGTCACGCGAGCTCGCTCCCGCTCTCTGTACAGGATTTCCAGGGCATTCTGCCCGGCCTTCTCGGCTGCCTTGGCTCCACTGATATCTTCAACGGTATGGATATGATCACCGTAAGTCTTGCAGGAACGAAGGCGGGCGATACTGTGTCGCGTCCAAACAGGCCGCCCGGAACTGGTGGTCAAACGAACTTCAAACGTCGGAGATCGACCGTCGGCAACGCCTTTCTGCCACCGCGCCGAGGCGGCTGGTCGGTCGAGCGGATCGATCGCCAGCCACCAGGCGGTGCCGAGCAGCTCGGATGCTGAAGCGCCGAACAGCTTCTGCGCAGCTGGATTGCTATAGGTGATCTCACCCATGCGATTGGTGATCAGAATGCCTAGCGGCAGCGCTTCGAGCAAAGCAATCCCGGAGTCGGCATACAACGCGCTCGAGCCCACAACCTCTCGATTCTCGACAGATGGCCAACACAGGCTTCCGCCTTCGCTTTCCCACTCTCCCAGCGCTTCAGAGCCCAACGTTGAAGGCTGATGCTCATGGCGGCCAGGCTTGTAGTCAAGCATGCAGTCTCTCCAGCAGCATCGAATGGAGCCTAGCGCCTGATGTTGCAGTCATTCAGTTCGGTAGCGCACATAAGGACATCTAACGTGACAGAGCAGGCGCCGTCAGGGATGGACTCCAGGACTGTCGCTGGAGTGATTCTGGTTTTTCTCTGGTTCAGATATTCGCAGAGAGGCCCGGCTCACTCCAAGGATGAGCGGCCTCGATGGGGTAGACGCGAGCATGCGCCCACTAATCGATCACAAAACTGACGCGCATGATGACCCGGTAACTTGTGATCTTGCCGCCGTCTATACTCAGCTTCTGCTCGGCGATCCAGGCGCCTCTCACGTTCTTGACGGTTCGTTCTGCGCGCTTTATACCGGTCTCGATGGCGTCCTGGAAGCTGGTGGTGGAATCACTTGAAATCTCGATGATCTTGGCAACTGTCATGGGGTGCTCCTGTCATACAAAAAGACCGGACGATCGGCTTGCAACCGCCCGGCGAGTTAATTCCGTGCCCGGGATTCAGGCATTCGACTTCTTGAGGCGGCGACGCGTGGTCAGCCCAATGCCGCCCAGCAGCGAGAACATTCCGCCCAGGGCGATAATCGGCAACGGACCAGCGGTTGCCGGCAGTGTTTCCGGCCGATTTCTGTTGTTGTCGGTCCGCGCTTCGGCCATGCGAGTAGGCTGGCGTTCCTCCACGGGCTCGATGATTCGAACCTGTTCGGTGTCGGGCGCGCCCGGCTCCATGGTGAAGGCGTACAGATCATCCGGAACGTAGAAGTTCAGGGTCTGTCCAGTCTTCAGTTGGGAGAACCGGTAGGGACGACCATCGAGCATCACACGCTGATCCTTGCCCGGCATCAGACGAACATTGCCGAGTGATCGGCCGCGGTCATTCGTGAAATTCGAGGTGATCGCCCCATCACGATGAAGCTCCTGGAACTCGGCTTCGAACCGGGCCCATTTCTGCCCGTCGACGATGATTGCTTCCTGACAAGCGTCGACGACCCAAGGGTAGTCACGCAGCAGGTTGCTGTGCCACTCCACCTCGTCGCAGCTTGCGCGATCGACGTCGGGCCCCGGCATATTGGGTGAGAGTTCCTGGGCCTGGGTGTTGCCAGACCATGCCAGACCCAGCAGCAGGGCTGCCGACGTCATGGCGAGTACGTTCAAGTGGGTGCTCATGGTGTTTCTCCTGATTGTCGTGCGGTGGGAACGGCATCCTCGATGGATGACTTCCCGGATGGTTCAACGGCTGTCGCCTGCACGATGTAGCGTTGCGGGGCGTTTCCGATGAAATAGAAGGGGTAGCAGGTGACCAGGGTGATCGTGGACACAGCAGTGTCGTCGAGAACGGAGACATCCTCCGGGTCGACGATGGCAATCCTGGACACGCGAAACTCGCCACGGCCGGAGAGGCTTTCCAGCTCCATGCTGTCGCCGACCTGGATATCCTTGAGCGGCCGAAAATACTGGTCGCGATGGGCGGCAATCGCCATATTGCCGCCGGTGTTGGGCGCGGCCGTACCGCCGACCCAGCCGGCGCCGCGACTCAGATTGAGCTCGGTAAGGTCGGGATAGACGGGCACTTCGATGCCCAGCTTGGCAATGCGCAGCACGGCAACGGGCAGGGAGTCGCCCTCGGAGTCGCTTTCGGGAAGGGTTGTGCGCCCGGTTTCGTGATTCGTGGGGGACGCTGGGCTCTGACCGGGCAGCGGGAGATCTTCCAGCGCATGACTGCCCGTTGCCGCGGCGCGCGCCTGGGTAAACATCTCGATGCCCTGCTTGCGCTCGCTCTCGAGTCCGGCGGTCGCCAAAAAATAGGTCGTAAGCAGCGCGATACCCAGGATCCACAATCCCAGCTCCACCATCATGCGTCCAGCGCCCCGGCTCATGGTCGTGCGGCCGTACGGGAGTCTTGATGGACGGGAGATGGTCGGGGCGGAACACTTCATCGCGGGGCGCTTCCTTGCTATTCGCTACAGACGCCCATCCTGGTGCCGCAACCAGCGACTGTCTGTTCGGCAGCGCACCCGGGAGCGACTGGACGACCCTTCAAAGACGCCCCGCCCAAGCCCTCTTGACAGAAAATGAAAGGCGTTGATAGCTTTTTTGCCGTGGTCTGTGACCGCGTTTGTTGGCGATTGAATCGCAAAATGGAGGACGCCATGAAACGTAGAACGACAGTAGTGTCTCTTGGCTGGCTGGTGTCAGCGCTGCTGATCGCCCAACCCGCCTTTGCCGACCGACCGGAAAAGCCGGAGGACGTCGACAAACTGGCAGTGCAGGAACTGGTTTCCAGCAACGGGGCCGTCACACTCGAGATCATCGGCGCGGATCGCGGCGCGATGTTCCTGGTCCACCATCGGCCGAGCGGCAAGAACAGCGTGTTCAGCCATAGCGATCTGGGCGAAAACGCGGCCGAGTTCTGGGAGTCCGACGCGAGCACGCTAGACAACGACGCCTCGTTGGTCTACATCGGCAGCGACCCTGCCGGCAACGCGTACTACGCCATCATGGTCAACGGTGATCAGGAAGGCGTCTTGGTCGTCAGCCCCGAAGGCGAGGTGGAAATCCACTGACGCCACCGACCGATCGACGACGCTCGGGACCGGCCTGATCGGCCGGCCCCACTTGATCTCACGCGGCCGCCTCCACCATTCTCAACCGAAAAGTTCGCCGCTGGCCTTCGTGCGCCGTTCGTACTGCTGTGCATCGACCACGGCGATTGCCGTCATGTTGACCACGCGACGCACCGTGGCCGAAGGGGTGAGCACATGCGCCGGGCGGCCGATACCCATCAGCATCGGCCCGATGGTCACGCCCTTGCCGATCACGCGCGCCATCGAAAACGCGATGTGCGCGGCGTCCTGGTTGGGCATGATCAGCAGGTTGGCCTCACCGTTCAGGCGCGAATTGGGAAAGATGCGCTCGCGGATGGCCGGCATCAGTGCGGCGTCAGCGCGCATCTCGCCCTCGACCTCCAGGTCGGGTGCCTGCTCGCGCAGCATGTTGAAGACCTGGCGCATTTTCGAAGCCGAGGGATTGACGTGGCTGCCGAAGTTCGAGTGCGAGCACAGGGCCACGCGCGGGGTGATGCCAAACATGCGCAGGCGCTCGGCCGACATCAGGGTCAGTTCGACGAGTTGTTCAGCGCTGGGATCGGGATTGACGTGGGTATCGCAGACGAACCAGACGCCGTTCTCGTTGGTCATGGCCGACAGCGCGCCGAGCGTGCTGCTGTCGTCGCGCGTGCCGAACACCTCGGAGATGTACTGCAGCTTCTTCTGGTAGCGACCCACAACGCCGCAGATCATCGCGTCGGCTTCGTTGCGGTGCACCATCACCGCCGCGATCACGGCCGTACGAGTACGCACCAGCGCCTTGGCCGAATCGGGCGTGACGCCACGCCGCTGGGTGATCTCGTGGAAGGTCTGCCAGTATTCCTTGAAGCGCGGGTCGGATTCCGGGTTGACCAACTCGAAATCCTTGCCCGGCCGGATGCGAAGCCCGGCGCGCTCGATTCGCATGTCGACCACTTTGGGACGGCCGATCAGGATCGGTTTCGCCAGGCCGTCGTCGACCACGCTCTGCACCGCCCGCAAGACCGTTTCTTCCTCGCCCTCGGCGAAGACCACGCGCCTGGGATCCTTGCGCGCGGCGTCGAAGACCGGCTTCATCAGCAAGCCGGTGCGGAAGACGTGCTGGTAGAGCTTTTCGGTATAGGCGTCGAGATCCTCGATCGGTCGCGCGGCTACTCCCGTATCCATCGCCGCCTTCGCCACGGCCGGCGCGAGGTGCACGAGCAAGCGGGGGTCGAAGGGCTGGGGAATCAGGTAGTCGGGGCCGAACTTCGGCGCCTGGCCGCCGTAGGCCTGGGCGGCCACATCGGAAGCCTCCATCTGCGCCAGCTCGGCGATGGCGTGCACGCAGGCCATCTTCATTTCGTCGTTGATCGCCGTCGCCCCGACATCCAGCGCGCCGCGGAAGATGTAGGGGAAGCACAGGACGTTGTTGACCTGGTTGGGAAAGTCCGAGCGACCGGTGGCGATCAGCGCATCGGGACGGGCCTCGCGCGCCAGGTCGGGCATGATCTCCGGCACGGGGTTGGCCAGGGCCAGGATGATGGGCCGGTCGGCCATCTTCTTGACCATTTCGGGCTCGAGCACGCCCGGCGCCGAAACACCCAGAAAGACGTCGGCCCCCTCGATCACCTCGCCCATCTCGCGGGCATCGGTCTCGACCGCGTAGGTCGCCTTGCGGTCGTCCATGTAGGATTCGCGGCCAGCGTAGATCACGCCTTCGCGATCGCACACGGTGATGTTCTCGCGCTTGACGCCCATGGTGACCAGCAGGTCCAGGCAGGCCATGCCGGCCGCCCCCGCGCCGGAGGCCACCAGGCGGATATCCTCCATCTTCTTTTCGATCAGCTGTAGGCCGTTGACCAGGGCGGCGGCGGCAATAATCGCCGTGCCGTGCTGATCGTCGTGGAAGACCGGGATATTCATGCGCTCCTTGAGCGCTTCCTCGACCTTGAAGCACTCCGGCGCCTTGATATCTTCCAGGTTGATGCCGCCGAAGGTCGGTTCCAGGCTAGCGATGATGTCGATGAGCTTGTCGGGATCACGCTCGTCGATTTCGATGTCGAACACGTCGATATCGGCAAACTTCTTGAACAGCACGCCCTTGCCTTCCATCACCGGCTTGGACGCCGCGGCCCCGATATCACCCAGGCCCAGCACGGCGGTGCCGTTGGAGATCACCGCCACCAGGTTGCCGCGCGCGGTGTAGTCGAGCGCCTTGAGCGGGTCCTTCGCAATCTCTTCCGAAGCCGCCGCCACCCCCGGCGAGTAGGCCAGCGCCAGGTCCTTGGCCGTGGTCAGCGCCTTGGTCGGCACGATCTTGATCTTGCCCGGCGGAAACTGTCGGTGATAGTCGAGGGCTTCTTCGCGGAATTTGTCTTGGTCGGTCATGGGTGGGGCGTTCGGTTGCGGTTTGCTTTCCCGGGGATACCGGGCCTCGATCTGGCGTCTGAGGTTCGGGACTCGGGACTCGGGACTCGGGACTCGCTTAAGAGCCGGGACTCGGGGCTCGGGACTCGGGACTCGGAAAATCCCCAGGAGCCCCAACGAAGGGGCAATGCCACACCGATCGAAGCCAATGCGCTTGGAATCTCAACGGCACTATCAGTAGCGAGTCCCCAGTCCCGAGTCCCGAGTCCCGATACACCCAAGTGCAGAATCATGCGACGAACTTCAAGATCCACTGTAGCGACTACGACTCCTCACCGTCGCTCCACTCCCCCATCGCCGCCAGGCCGTTCATTTTCGCGCGGTGGGCGAGGATCTTCTGGGCTTTTTCGCGGTTGCCCTTGGGGTCGGCCGCCCAGGTCTTGAGGCACTCGGCCTGCAGGGCGCGGCCGTAGGAGAACGACAGGGGCCAGGGCAGATTGCCCATCTTGTTCATGATATCGAGGTGCTCGGTCGCTTCGACGTCGCCCTGCCCGCCGGACAGGAAGACCACGCCGGCGGTGGCGGCCGGAACGGCGTTGAGCAGGCAATCGATGGTGGCCTCGGCCACTTCATCGGGGCTGGCGCGGTCGCTTGCGTCGGAGCCGGAAATCACCATCGACGCCTTCAGCACCGTGCCCTCAAGCAGAACATTCTGTTCGTAGAGCTGTGTGAACAGGGCCTTGAGCGTGGCCTCGGTGACGTCGTAGGAGGTATCCAGGTCGTGGTTGCCGTCCATCAGCACTTCCGGCTCGACGATCGGCACGATACCGGCTTCCTGGCAAAGCGCGGCGTAGCGGGCCAGGGCGTGGGCGTTGGCGTCCAGGCAGGCGCGCGAGGGCGTGTCGTCGCTGATGGTGATGACCGCGCGCCACTTGGCGAACTTCGCGCCCAGTTCGGCGTACTCGGCCAGGCGCTCGCGCAGGCCGTCGAGGCCCTCGGTGATCTTCTCGCCCTCGAAACCGGCCATATTCTTGGCGCCGCGGTCGACCTTGATGCCCGGCAGGATGCCGGCGTCTTCCATCAGCTTGACCATGGACGTGCCGTCCGGGGCCTTCTGGCGGATGGTTTCGTCGAACAGGATCGCCCCGGAAATGTGCTCGCCCAGGCCGGGCGTGGACAGCATCATCGAGCGGTAGTCGCGGCGGTTGTCCTCGGTGGACTCCACGCCAACGGCCGACAGGCGCTTCTTGATGGTGCCGGTGGATTCGTCGATGGCCAGGATGCCCTTGCCGTGGGCGACCATCGCCTGTGCGGTTTCAACGAGCTGTTCGAGTTTGTCAGTCATGATCTTGAGACCCCTGCTACGCGGTTGGCGGGTGAATGAGAGTAGTCCGCTATTGTAGCCACCCACGAGGCCGACTTCATCCGCAAAAAAGGAGGAACCACCGAAAACACCGAAATTCACCGAAAGAGCATTTCCCTCCTTCTTTCTCGGTGTCTTCGGTGTATTCGGTGGTTACCCGGTTTTCATTCCACGGTCAGGATCTTCATCGTGTTGGTGCCGCCCATGACGCCTTGTTCGTCGCCGAGGGTCATCAGGACGCGGTCGCCGGTTTCGACCAGGCCGGCGCGCTTGACCTGTTCGATGGCCGAGCGGGCCAGCTTGGGCGTGGGCATGTCCTGGGGTACGAACAGCAGCGGGCGCACGTGCTGGAACAGGCGCATTTTTCTGAGGCTGAAGCGGTTGGGAGAGAGCGCGATGATGGGCACCGGCGATCTAACGCGGCTGAGCCACTGGGCGGTCGAGCCCGACTCGGTCAGGGCGATGATGGCCTTCACCGGCAGGTTGTGGACGGTCACCATGGTGGCCATCGCCACGGCCTGGTCGATGCGCTCGGCCTGGACATTGAGCCGGCCCATGGGCAGATGCGTGTCGACGTGGCGCTCAGCGCCCTTGCAGATGCGGCGCATGGCCTCGATGACCTTCACCGGGTGGCGGCCCACGGCCGTCTCGGCCGAGAGCATCACCGCGTCGGTGCCGTCGATCACCGCATTCGCCACGTCCAGCACCTCCGCGCGCGTGGGAATCGGGGATTCGACCATCGACTGCATCATCTGCGTGGCCGTGATCACCGGCCGGTTGGCCGCCAGCGAGGCCGAAATGATGCGCTTTTGCAGCCCGGGCAGCTCGGCGTCGCCGATTTCCACGCCCAGGTCGCCGCGGGCGACCAGCACGGCGTCCGAGGCCTCGATGATCGCCTCGAGATTCTCGATCGCCTCGGCGCGCTCGATCTTGCTGACCAGTCCGGCGTGGCCGCCGGCGGCTTCCATCAGCTCGCGGGCGCGCTGCATGTCCTCGGGCCCGCGCGGGAAGGACACGGCCAGGTAGTCGACCTGCCACTCGGCGGCGCGCTCGATATCGCGCGCATCGGCCTCGGAAATCCCGGGCACGGAAAGCCCGCCGCCGCGCAGGTTGAGCCCCTTGCGGTCCGACAGGGCGCCCGCGGTCAGAACGGTGCAGTGAATGGTGTCGCCGTCGATGGTTTCGACGCGCATCGCCATCAGGCCGTCGTCGAGCAGCAACTCTGAGCCGGGCTTCACGTCGTCGACCAGCCCGAGGTAGGCCACGCCGACGCCCCGCTCGTCGCCGGCCGGCGGATTCTCCCGGGCGTAGAGCGCGAATTCTTGCCCCGCCTTCAGCGCCACGGCACCTTCGCGGAAGCGGTCGATGCGGATCTTCGGGCCAGCCAGGTCGGCGAGTACAGCCACATCGGTGTCGAGTTCGCGGGCGGCCGCGCGCACCATCTTGATGCGCCGGGCGTGGGTCTCGGCATCGCCGTGCGAGAAGTTGATCCGGACCACGTCGCAGCCGGCCGTGATCAGGCGTTCGAGCACGTCGGGCTCGTCGGTCGCGGGTCCGAGCGTGGCAACGATCTTGGTTCTTCGAGTCATGGGTCGGAGTTTATCAGTGGCGGAAGCCTCATGACTCCTCGGGCTTGTGCCGATAGAGCGCGGCGTCGGCCCGCTCGAGAATGGCGTCCAGATCGCCCCCGTCCACTTCGGCCACGCCAAAGCTGAACGAGAGCATGACGGGCTGGTCGTCGAAAAACTCGATGGGGCGCGCCTGCAGGTCCCGATGGACACGGTCCATGCGCTCGACGATCTCCGAACGGGAACAATCACTCATGACCACCAGAAACTCGTCCCCGCCGATGCGGGCCAGCCAGTCGCTGGGCCGAAGATGCCTGGCGACTTTCTCACCAAAGGCCCGCAGCAGGCGGTCACCGGCCGGGTGCCCGAAGCGATCATTGATCCCCTTGAATCCATCCAGGTCGATGATCGCCAGATGGACCTGGAAACCGCGGCCGAGATCGCGCTCGACCAGGCTGTTGAGTTGCTCGCGGGCAGCACGCCGGTTCAACGCGCCGGTGAGTTCGTCGGTATTGGCGGCCTCCCGCAGCGCCACGATCATGGCGTTGAGGCGCTCGGTCGTCTGCTGGACGGTGGCCATCAGCGAGCCGACCTCGTCGCGGTAGTGAGTCGGCAGATCCGGCACGCTCGAACTCGTCCGGAAATCCTCGAGCGCTCGCGCAGTCAGCGTGATGGGCCCCAGCAGCGATCGCAGGAGCAACAGGGAGCCGATGAACCCGGCCAGGGTAGCCAGCAGGGCGACCAGGAGCACATCGAAATGCGTCCCCAGCGCATCCGAGCCGACCAGGAAGTAGACCAGCAGCGCGAGCAGCGGCACGTGCGTGCCGACGAAAGCGATCAGAAAGATCTTGTTGACGAAGCGGTTGCCCAGCGGCAGCCGGGCCAGGCGGTCATACAGCCACAGCGTCCGGCGGTCGGCGACTCCCTCGCGCGAATCTCGCATTCCTGTCTCCCTGCGGCGCCGGCGCCTGCGGCCAGTGGCCCCGTGTGCGAATCGATGGCTGCGATTATCGACCCGGGACCAGCGCACGGCAAGCGGCGGCGCCAGGGCGCCACGGGGTGGGCGGCTGGCCCGGTGTGCCGGCCTGTGGCAGTATCGACCCCACCGACAACCATCAGGAGTCTCCCGTGCGACGAATCACGGCCAGGTCAACGACAACGGCAACTTCAGCCCCGCCACCATTCCGATGGGAACGAGTCGCGACGAGCTGTTCTCCGACCGCTTCGGCACCGCGATCTGAAGGCCGAACGGACTGCTGATTCGGAGCGATTGGCGATCGGCTTGGCCCCTCGACCCTGAATCGCCGGCTCAAGAGATCTCTTTGAACATGCCCCCATTCGCAAGTCAGAGTCCATCACGGTATCGGCGGGCACCGATGAAAGCCTGGGCACTGGCGCTGTTCGTTCAGCTACTGATCCTCGCACTAGGCTTTGGACTGAAGGGTCCGGCCTTTACCGCGGTCAGCGTTCTGAATGCTCCGGTCGTCAATCTCATACTCTGGACCTGCCTGATCACGCTGGCCGGGCTCGCGATCAGCGCTGCGACGCGCCCCGTTCATCGATGGCTGACAGCAGTTTTGCTGGTAGCGGCCGTTTGCTGGTTTCCAATTTCATTGCTCGTTTTCGGCAACGCCCGCTTCTCCGGCACGTCGGATTTCCTGTGGCAGGCCTGGCTGATCGGAACCGGGCTGCTCCTCGTGGGCAGTCTGCTGTCGCTTTCCGCCAGCGCAATTGCAGCCATGGCCAAGGCTCATTCCAGGAAGTAGGCCACCGAGTGGGCGAAGCCCCCGGCGCTTCGAGCATCGGGAAATGCCCGCAGCCCTCGAACCGGCCGCGTTTCCAACGGTCCCGCGTGACCGGCTCGAATCCCTCGGCCGCGCCGGTCGTTCGACCGTTTTGGCCGAGCGCTCGGCGAAAACGCTCACTCTTCCGGCTTGCGAAACTTCAGCGTCATCCGGTGCGACTCGCCGATGGCCTCGTACTGCGCCCTAAGCGCCTCCGCGTCCTCGGCGTCGTCAGGCACGCGCAGCGACGGCGGCAGGCGCCAGACGACTTCATCCGTGCCCGGGCGATCGTTGGGGTTGGCGTTGATGTCGCTCTCGTCGACCAGCTCGAAACCGGCCGCCTCGGCCCGTTCGACCACGAACGACTTCTTGAGGTAACCGGCGTTGCCGTCGGCCCAGTCGTCGGGCATGTCTTCGCGTGCCTCGTGCTGCACCACGCCGAAGGTGCCGCCGGGCTCGAGCACCGTGAAGGCATCGGCCAGGGCCTGGTCGAGATAGTCGTCAACTCCGTCATTCTGGAAACGCGCCAGGTTGTGGAGCAGGCGAACGTAGACCACGGCGTCGGCCGTTCCGGCCATTTCTTGCGGCAGAGCACCGAAGTAGAACGTCGACACCGGCGCGCAGTCATCGTCGCACCACGCCTGCGCTTCCTCTGGGAACGTCTCGGGCCACTGGCGCATCCGCTCCACGAACGCTTCGGTGCCGAAGCGGAAATGCGGCCACATATCCATCGCGTAGTTGGCGCCGATCAGCTCCCCTTCCGATCCCAGATAGGGCAGCAGGATCTTCGTGTACCAACCGCCGCCGGGCAGCCCTTCGACCACGGTCATGCCCGGCTCGATACCGAAGAACGCCAGCGTCTCGCGCGGGTGGCGCTCGTCGTAGCGTGCCCGGACGTCCTCGGGCTGCGCTTCGAGGATCGCTTCCAGCCGCCCTTCCCCGGACGATGCGCTGTCGGATGCCGTGGCCGAGTCCGACGGGCGATCGACTTCGACTTCGGCTTCGGTGGCGGTGGCCGCCTGGTCGGCGGCATCGGCCATCGGGTCCGATGAATCATCGGAAGCGGGGCGGCAGCCGAGCACGACGAGTGCGAGCAACAGGGGCAAGAGGTACTTCATGATCGATTCTCCACGCGGGAAAGTCTTCATTATCAACACGCAGGCCCGCGACGGCAATGCGCCCCGGCCACCGCCCCGCTACGCAGAACTACGTATACAACGGGTGTTGATGACGACGCTCACTGCTCTCACATTAGTATGGACAGTCAAATCGCCAAGGAGCACGCCCAGATGAGCCAGTCCGAATACGTCCCGCCAAGGGTCTGGAAGTGGGAACCCGACGACAACGGCGGCCGGTTTGCCAGTATCAACCGCCCCGAAGCCGGCCCCACCCATGAAAAAGAGCTGCCGGTCGGAAAGCACCCCCACCAGCTCTACTCCCTGGCCACGCCCAACGGTGTAAAGGCATCCATCCTGTTCGAGGAACTGCTCGAGAAGGGCTACTCGGACGCGGAATACGACGCCTGGCTGGTCCGCATCGGCGAGGGTGATCAGTTCGGCTCCGGCTTCGTCGAGATCAACCCCAACTCCAAGATCCCGGCCATGGCCGACCACAGCGTCGATCCGCCGCGACGCGTGTTCGAATCGGGCGCCATCCTGCTCTACCTGGCCGAAAAGTTCGGCGAGTTCATTCCCGAAGACGCCGGCGGCCGCACCGAAACCCTCAACTGGCTGTTCTGGCAGATGGGCTCCGCGCCCTTCCTCGGCGGCGGCTTCGGCCACTTCTACAACTATGCCCCGGTCAAGATCAAGTACGCCATCGACCGCTACACCATGGAGGTCAAGCGCCAGCTCGACGTGCTCGACCGCGAGCTGGCCGACAAGGAATACATTGCCGGCAACGACTACACCATCGCCGACATGGCCATCTGGCCCTGGTACGGTTGCCTGGCCCTAGACCGCGTCTACGAAGCGGCCGAGTTCCTGCAGACCTACGAGTACGAGAACGTGATGCGATGGGCCAGGGCCATCGACGAGCGCCCGGCCGTCAAGCGCGGGAGGATGGTCAACTCGGTGTTCGGCAAGCCGGAGAACCAGCTGCGGGAGCGGCATAATGCCAGCGACTTCGAGCATCGGACTTGGGACAAGATCGGAAAGGAGGAGTAGATACCCCCTCGATAGCGAAAGTCATCTTGCGACAACGAACGATCACAAGCTGACCGCTCAGTCCGCATGCTGCAACTCCTGCCGGAGAATTTCCCTGAGCTTGCCAGCAGTCAACGGTACGTTTTCATCATCGAGGGTTGCCCGCAACGCCTCATTGATTGCGGTTTGATATCCAATGCCTCTGGATTCGGCCCGAGCCCGGAAAGCTTCGATAATGTCATCGTCCAGCATGATGGTGATGCGAGTCTTCCGGGGAGACTCGATGGCAGGGCCTCGTTTGCCCTTACTGAATTCATATTCCTTACGCATGGTAGGTCTTTGCCTCATTTCGGCTGGCTTTACGTGCGGAGATGATTCGGACGCGATCGTCCCGCGGTGTGTGGACTACAACCAGAATTCGACCCAGGGAATCAGCGCCAAGAGTGACAAATCGGGGCTCGATTTCCGAGTCAGGATCCTCGATGGTGATACCAAGGGGATCTCTCAGGGCCTGTTCAGCATGAGCAAAGCTGACCCGGTGCTTGCGAAGATTCGATGCAGCCTTCTTTGGATCGAACTCAATCTCCATGCGGGCAGTATGCATATATAATGCATATACGTCAATCCCAGCTATTCATTCTCGAAGACGCCGACGGCCGCACCCAAACCCTCAATTGGTTGTTCTGGCAGATTGGCGCGTCACCCGTCCCGGGCAGCGGCTTCGGCCACGGGCCAAGGCCGTCCGCCGGCCCAGCGGCCAATCCACCCGGCTAGCTTAGCGGGCCGCTACTTCACGTAGGCGAAATAGTCGGTCACGCCCGGGTCGAGGCCGAGTTGGGACAACAGGGTTGTCACCTGCCCCCGGTGGTGAGTCTGATGATTGAACATATGTGCAGCCGCCACCCAGACGGGATGCTCGCGCAGCTGGCCATTGGAATTGCTGTAACGCATGGTCTGCGCGAGCAACTCGTCGGTCAACTCTTCCACCCAGGCCGAAATAACCCCGTCCGTAGCCTTCCGCTCATGCCGTAACTCGTCGAAGTCGGAACAGACTTCCTGCGAAAGTGACGAGAATTCGTAAACCAGCTTCGCGTCGCCCAATGCGGAAATATCCGGAATCGCTTCGGCGAAACGCCCAAGCCAGATCCTGTCGGCCAGCAAAATGTGATTCAGGGTTCCGTGGATCGAGCCAAAAAATGCGCCCATGTCTCGCTTGCGCTGGCCATCATCAAGCTCGGCAGCCTTGCTGAACAGTGCCAAATTGAACTCGCGGTTGTACCTGGCGAAACCACGCATCTGATCCTGATGTGCTCCCATAAAACCTCCTTGCCAGAAACATACAACGGTTTGCCCTAGAACGATTGGGCTAACCGGAGCCGCCAGAAACAGCATCCGGCTTCTCAGACTAAAACGCGCTCCGCGCAGAGTTTTTCAGAGATCTCTCAATTAGATTCGCGATCCCTTTAGTGGCGAAGCTCTTCAATATACTCATGCGAGAGGCGTACTGGCCCACTAATTGAACAAAGGGGAATTGAATACTGATGATCACGGGTGCGTACTGAAACAACAAGATATCGCTCCTGGCGAGGGATATTGCGGCCGCAGAGACCACCGGTATTGTTAGTGACCGTCACAAAGGGTATTCGACCGGCTTTCGGCCCCTTCCACGATTCAAGGACTGACCACGTAACGGTTTGAAGCTGAGTTTCATAGTGGCCGAGATCAACAGTTGACTGTTGTATTGACATCGGATACCCAATATAGACAGCATCGTAGCGTTCAAGGGCGCGTTCCACCTGGGCATCAATCGGGCCCGTTTGCTCAATGCAGCTACAAGCTTTCGCGTCCATGGAGAACGCAAGGATTATCAAAAGCAGCAGAATGGATTTCATCGCCAATATAACGCCGAGTGCCAGACGCGCTGTCAAGCGTCGCGTGTACGCTCTTGTTGGCCATCCGCCTTTAATCCTTCGTGGAAAGTGACTGCGCCTTGGGGAATATCCCCGTCGAAGGACATTGCGAGGAAGACTTCCGGAGGGACTCCCTCGTGGACAAGTCCTGGAACGTTATCGAATCCGAACTTCTTGTAGTACTCCGGATGTCCTACAAGGCAACAGCCACGAGCATGCATCTCCCCAAGTCGCGCCAATCCTGCGCGGATCAGGGCCTTGCCAACGCCCTGACGTTGATATTCCGGCGACACCGAAACAGGTCCAAGTCCATACCAGTCCGCTGTGCCGTCGGAAACAGTCGCTGGCGAGAACGCAATGTGCCCAATTACTCGACCATCCATCTCTGCAACCAGAGATACCGTGAGGGCCTTTCCGGCGCGTAGCGCCTCGACTATAAACTGCTCCGTGTGGTTGCTGATTTCCAGCGTATTGAAGGCAGCGATAGTAACTCCGCTTATTGCGCTGACATCGGAGCTTGTTTCATTCCTGATAGTGACATCAGGTTTCATGGAGCACATTCCTTTGGCTAACGTTTAGCCAAGCGGCGCGCGTGAGCGCGGCCGGTGGAGAGCCGACAGGCCCGGAACGTACTTGAGCGACTTGTTAAGTGCCTTTGCTTTCACCAGCCCCTTCATCGCTCGACTGGATTTCCAATTTCTGCTCTTCCGCCTTCCACTTTTTGTAGGTGTACCCTGCCTGCATCAGTAGAACCAAAACGAATATCCCAAATAGGCCCTCTCTGGGCACTCCGATAAAGGAAGAATCAGGAGGCAAGAAAAACGGGAAAAGAATTATTGGTGACGTCCAGAGGGTCCGGACGAATTTGCGTCTATAGGACAATTTCCAGTAGAAAAGCTCGAATCCGTAATCAGTTCCATTCTTCATACTTGCGGCACTTCACTAGCAACTAGGTTTGAAAAGTAGTTCTTAGTGACTAAGGCGGCAGAATGGCCCTTTGATACGCACGCATTGGGCCCACGTTGATATAACCAACTGATTTCTGGGTCAAGTGCGGTTGTCGCGATGATGATCATGCTGCAATTTCACCCCATAGCACGCTTCCATTGCCCTTCCCTGAGATCGATATTGCCTGTCCGGGCCGGGCGATTCAAGTGACCTGGGGGTAGTGGGCTGCGCGCTGCCTCGACAGCGGCTATCCTTTTCGGATGCTGATCGCTTTCAACAAACCCTTCGGCGTCCTCTGCCAGTTCTCCGGTGAGGGACCGACGCTGGCCGACTACGTGGACGTGCCCGGCGTGTATCCGGCCGGGCGGCTGGACAAGGATTCGGAGGGGCTGCTGCTTTTGACCGATGACGGCAAGCTGCAGGCGCGGATTGCTTCGCCGAAGTTCAAGTTGCCGAAGACGTATCGGGTGCTGGTGGAGCGGGAGCCGGACGAGGCGACGTTGGACAAGCTTCGCCAGGGCGTGGCGCTGAAAGACGGACTCACGCGGCCGGCTGAGGTTCGACCTATTGGGGAGCCCGAGGGCTTGTGGCCGCGGGATCCGCCGGTTCGGTATCGGAAGAACGTGGTGGACGTGTGGCTGGAGATCGTGCTGAGGGAGGGACGGAACCGGCAGGTTCGGCGGATGACGGCGGCGGTGGGGCATCCGACTTTACGCTTGATTCGCTGGTCGATTGGGGCGTGGTCGGTTCAGGGCCTGGCGCCGGGAGAGTGGCGGCGCGTTGAGTGATTGGGATTGATGCGTTGCGCTGCGCTCCACGCATCCTACGAACCTGTCGCGAGGTCCGGGGCTTTCGACTGCTGCCCTGAACAGCGCTCGGCGGTGAACTGGTTCAGCCGTTCGGACAGCTCGCGGGCGGCCGGTTGGGCGCGCTTGAGGATTTCGTCGACGCGGTCGAAATGCAGCATGCGGATGCCGTCGAGTTCCGGCTTGATGTAGATGTCGGCCGGGTGTTCGCGCAGGCGGGCGCGGAGGATGGACTGCTGCATGATCTCGAAGCTGCTGAACAGCAGGTCGCTGATGTTGGGTGGCTCTCCCTCCGTGCGATTGCGCGAACCTGTGACGTCGATCGCCACGACGATGTCGTGGTCGGCCACCACGTCGACCGGCAGGGGATTGGAAGCACCGCCGTCGATGAGCAGGTCCTCACCCTTGCGCACCGGGGCGAACACGCCGGGCACGGCCATGCTGGCGCGCATGACCGGCAGCAACTCACCGGCGTCGAACACCCGGGGCTCGCCCGACCAGAAATCGGTGGCCACGATCGACATCGGCCGTTCCAGGTCGTCGAAGGACCGCGCCTCCATGCGCTCGCCGACGAAGTCGACGAAGCGGTTGGAATCGAGCAGGCTGCCGTTGCCCAGGTCGATTTCGATCAGGTCGCGCAGGCTCGGCGCCCCGCCGCCGCCGAACAGGCCGGCGAAAGGACTGAGCGCGGAGTCGCCGAACTCTCGAAACAGCGCTTCCATGTCGTTGACTGACATGCCGGCGGCGTGCAGGGTGCCGATGATGGCGCCGATGCTCGAACCGGCGACTGCGCGGGGCCGAATGCCGTGGTCTTCGAACACGCGCAGCATGGCGATATGGGCCAGGCCGGCCGCCCCGCCGGAACCCAGCACCAGCGCCACGTCGGGCTCGGCGCAGGTTTCGTCCTGCGCCGAGCCAGGTTGGGCGACCAGGGCGAGAACCAGGCCGACGGCGACGAGCCAGCGCTGCGATCGCTTCGAGACGTTCACCGTCTACTCCCCATCGGCGTCGTAGCGCTCGAACCAGGCCAGGATGTTGTCGATCTTGGCGATCAGCCTCGACGGCCGGCTGGCGATGCCGTGCGAGGTGCCGGGCAGGCGCACCATCACGGTTTCGACCCGGGCGAGCTTGAGCGCCTGGTAGTACTGCTCGGTCTCGGACATGGGCGTGCGGAAATCTTCCTCGCCGGTGATCAGCAGCGTGGGCGTGGTGACGTTGCCGACCAGCGACAGCGGCGAGCGCTTCCAGTAATGCTCGAATTCCTCCCACGGCAGGCCGGGGAACTGGTGCGCGATCTGGCCCGGGTAGTAGTCGCCGGTGAGCGTCTTCGAGATCCAGTTGATGACCGGCTTGGCCACGGCGGCGGCTTTGAAGCGATCCGTCAGGCCAATGGCGTAGGCGGCCGCGATGCCGCCGGCCGAACCGCCGGTGACGAACAGCCGCTCCGGGTCGATGAAGCCCTTGTCGATCATCGCGTCCACGCCGGACATGTGATCGCCGAAGTCCTCTTCCGACGAGTATTTGTATTCCAGCAGCATGCCGAAATCGCGACCGTAGCCGGAGGAGCCGCGGTGGTTGTCATAGAAAACGACGTAGCCCTCGGCGGCCATGCGCTGCATCTCGGCGGAAAAGTGCGGGCCGTAGGCCAGGTGCGGGCCGCCGTGGATTTCCAGAACCAGCGGGTATTGCTTGTCGGGGTCGAAGTCCGGCGGCGTCAGGTACCAGCCCTGGATTTCCGTGCCGTCGACCGAAGACTCGTAGACGATCTCGTGCACCTCGCCGAGCTGACGCTGATCGAGCAGGTTGCGATTGAGGTCGGTCAGCTGCCGGGCCTCGCCGCGCCTCGGCCTGACCCACACATCGGCCGGCGTCTTTTCGGTGCCGAGGGTGTAGGCAATGGTGCCGTCTTCAGCCACGGCGTAGTCGCCGCTGCTGTACGGCCGGCCAACGGTCGTGCCGTTGATGCCGTCGACGACCGTTTCGATCTCGCCGTCGAGGCCGATTCGCCCGACCCTGCGCCAGCCTCGGTCGGTGTAGTGGAAATAGATCGAATCGCCGTTGTCGGACCAGTTGGGGCCTTCGATGGACCGGTCGAGGTCCTCGCCCAGCACCCGGAGGTTCTCGCCGTCGGCGTCGATCAGGCCCAGGCTGCTGATGGTGTACTGCCGGCCCTGGTGGTCGTCGCGCTCGAAGGCGATGGTCTGCCCGTCGGGCGAGACGGCCGGCGAAGCCTCGGTGCCCGGCAGGTCGGTGAGCTGCTCCAGAGCGCCGTCGCCCACGGCGACCCGGAAAAGATCGCGCTCGGTCAGCTCGTACTGCCAGTCCTCCGAACGGTTCGATGTAAACACGATGCCGGACCCGTCGGGCATCCAGGCCAGCGGCCCGTCGTGATTGAAGTTGCCGGCGGTCAGCTGGCGCGCCGCGCCGCCGTCGGCCGGCACGACGAAGACGTGATCGAAGCCCGGGTCGAGATAGCCGCGGCCGTCAAAACGATAGACGACGCTGTCGATCACCACCGGCGGCTGAGCCCAGTCGGCGCCTTCAGGCTTTTCGGGCGGTTTCGCCAGCGAGGGCTTTTCGGCCGGCACGTGCATGGTGAAGGCGATCGACTCGCCGTCCGGCGACCAGGCGATCGACGAGGGCGACTCGCGCAACTGCGTGATCATGGCCGTGCGGCCCGAGTCCATCCAGCGAATGAACAGCTGTGTGGTGCCCGCTTCGTCCTCGGCCACGTAGGCCAGGCGATCGCCCGAGGGCGAGAAGCGCGGCGAGGAGTAACTCGCCCGGCCCGACATCAGCGGCTGGTGATTGTCGC
Organism: Wenzhouxiangella indolica; assembly: GCF_042310355.1. Classification (NCBI taxonomy): domain Bacteria; kingdom Pseudomonadati; phylum Pseudomonadota; class Gammaproteobacteria; order Chromatiales; family Wenzhouxiangellaceae; genus Wenzhouxiangella; species Wenzhouxiangella indolica. The sequence continues at coordinate 93,734 of NZ_JBHJMR010000004.1, forward strand.
CGTCGCTGTCGACGATCCAGAGGTTGGAGCGCACGCAATCGCACATGACGTCGTGAATGGATCGCGCGTAGACCACGCGCTCACCGTCGGGCGAGATCCTCACCTCACTGGCGTACTGCAGGTCGAAAAGGTCGGCCGACTGCAAGCGCCCGCCGGAGGCGTCCGCCAGCACCGGCGCGACGAGCAGCCCGGACGAGACGACCAGGTACAGGAAAAAGCCCAGAACTCCACGCATCGAATGATCTCCACAGGTCTCGATCGAGTCGGCAGTCTAACCGAGGCGCACGCAACCGGGCCGGGCCCGGCAGCCGGGCCAGGGGCCGGAAAATCAGGTTCAGCGGAGTTCGGACAACTGGCGGGTCAAGGCGCCGTCGAGCGCATGGGCCGACGCATTCTGCAGGTAGCCGTTCACCTGATCGCGCACCAGCACGGGTATCTCGGCCGCCTCGGCGTCGGAGATGGCCACTTCCGGGTGCGCCATGACGATCAGCGCCCGGGCGCGCGCTTCGATGCCGTGCTGGAGTAACCAGCGCTCCAGCGCCTGAACCTGTGCCTGTGTCTGGTAGACCGGGTTGGCAATGGCATTCCAGTTCGGACGGCTGCCGCAGCCGGCGCGGCGGGCGATCGGCCAGTGCTTCTCGCCGGGCCGAACCTTGATGTGCCCGGGCGTGTTCTTGACCTCGATGACCCAAAGTCCGGTGGGCCCGGCGACGATGAAGTCGAGCTCGCGCTGGCCGTTGGTCAGGGTTTCGTCGGGCAAGCGGACCCGGTTGAGGATCAGGTAGTCGTCGGGCAGGCGTTCGAGCCGCCCGAGCACGGCCGCCTCGCCCTCGACGCCGGCCAGGTGGCCGGGATCGACCGAGGTCGAACCGGGCAAGGCCAGGAAGAACACGATCAGGGCAGCCACGCCGGCCAGCAACACGGCCAGGGGCGCGCTCCAGCTCGCCGCCAGGGCAATCACCAGCACGCTGACCGGCAAGGCGATCGCCAGCCTCAACCGCCGCGCCCGACGCTGCGCCCGCGATTCCTCGCGGTGGCGCTCCAGCGGCGGGTAGCTCCTTACCAGTCCTGTATCGGCCATGGCGTCAGGATATCGAAACGAAGCATCGAACGCCGCCGCGAACCCGGGCGGCCCTCACGATGAGTCGCGTTTATCACCGCCGCTCGCGCGATGCTCGGCCAGGCCCAGTTCGTCCAGCACGTGACCGGCCATGCTCTTGCCGGCCTCGTGCATCGTCAGGTAGGTGCGGTCGGCGCCGGCGGCCTTGATCAGGTCGACGTGATCGGAATACAGCGCGTGCGTGATGATAGGCCCCTCGAAGCCGCGCTGACGCAGCTTGCGCGTGGCGATGAGCTTGGCCTCGATATCGTCCATGGCCAGCACGACGACGGCCAGGGATTCGATATTCACCATGCGCCAGAAATCGGTGTCCTCGGCGTCGGCCAGAATGACCTCGCGCACGCTCTTGGCGTGGCCGGCCACCCGGTAAGGATCGGAGTCCAGGCCGACCAGGTTCCGAACGTGCGGGCTCAGCGCGTCATAGGCAGCCGTGCCGGTGCGGCCCATGCCAAAGACCAGGGCCCGGACGCGGCCGAGATCCGGCGGGATCTCGTCGGGATGGGCCGAACGGGTCTCCAGGCGACACAGCGTGCCTTCGAAGCGCTCGAAAAGCCGGTGCGCCAGATGGTTCAGGGGCGCGGCAATGGTGAACGACAGCGCCACGGTCAACGCCAGCGGCACCAGCCACTCATCCATCGCCGGCACCCCGGCGGCCACGATCAGGCCGAACTCGCTGTAGGCGGTCAGCGCCAGGGCGCCCAGGAAAGCATTGCGGGCCCGCAGGCGGAACATCGCCAGCACGAAAAAGAACAGCACGCCCTTGAGCGGCAGCGCGAGCGACAGCACCAGGGCGAACAGCCAGTCCTGGGTCGTCGGCAGTCCGGACATGCCGATCTGCAGGAAGAACCCAACCAGGAACAGCTCCTTGAGACTCCACAACGAGTCCGACAACTCCTTCGCCCGCCGGTGAGAGGAGAGGAGTACGCCCATGAGCAAGGCACCCACTTCCGAACTCAGGCCGACCGCCTCGAAGCCCATGCCGCCGATCACCAGCGCCAGCAGCATACCCATGAGCACGAGCAGCTCATCCCGCCCGGTGATGTCGAGCAACCAGTGCAGCACCGGCCGCAGCAGCGGCAGGGCCAGAATCCACAGCGCCCAGACCGACGGCGCCTGGCCGCCCCAGATGCTGAGCACACCCAGCGCCAGCACGTCCTGGATAATCAGGATGCCAATGGCGACCCGGCCGTGAAATGCGGCCAGCTCGCGCTTGCTCTCCAGGATCTTGGCCGCCAGCACGGTACTCGAGAATGCCAGCGCAATCCCGATCAACAGGGCGATCTCGCGCTCGAGATCGACCAGGAAATAAAGCGCGGTGGTGAAGATCACGACGGTGATCGCGAAGTGCAGCAGCGCACCGCCGAGCACGTGCGGCTGGGCGAGCTGGCGCAGCTTGAGCTTCAGGCCGACGGTAAAGAGCAACAGCAGCACGCCGAGGTGGGCGACATGCTGCAGCACCTCCCCGGTGTAGTCGGGCAGCAGGCCGAACCGCTGCCCGAGGAAATTGAGGCCGAACCCGGCAGCGAGAAACCCCACCAGCGGCGGCAGGCCGACCTGGCGCACGGCCAGGCCGAGGAAAAAGGCGAGGCCGATACACAGCACTTCGAACATGAACGAATTCCCGGCGAGTCCCAGGGAGAGTTTAGTGGCTTGGCCGAGCAGTGCAAGCTTGGCGCCGGCGACGAACCCGGGCTACGAAATCGCCGGCAATCCGCTTCCTCGACTCGTGCCGTCGACGCCAAACTGCAATAATCGCCAATCGCAGCTCACTAGACGGGTTGGTACGAGAAAACCCGGTCGCAACAGGATGCATCCCGAGGAGAAGCCCCGTGCAGCAAGAGACACCGCCTGAAAAGGAAGAAATCACGGACGGATTGGAGCAGCAGCATATCCAGTCGGTGATCGAGGCTGTCGAAGCACAGGACGCCGACCAGCTCAACCAGCTGCTCGAGCCCCTGCACGCCGCTGACGTCGCCGACCTGATCGAGCAGATCAGCCAGCCCGAGCGCATGGCCCTGGTCGAGCTGTGGGGCGATGACATCAGCGGCGAGGTGCTCTCCGAGCTGGATGAGTCGGTACGCGAGCCGCTCCTCGATGCTCTGCCGGCTGAAATCGTGGCCGAAGCCATCCGCGACCTGGATTCCGACGATGTCGTCGACCTGGTCGAGGACCTGGAGGAAGAACAGCAGTCACGGCTGCTCGAAGCCCTGGAGATCCGCGACCGCATTGGGGTCGAGGGCGCGCTGTCCTACCCGGAGTACTCGGCCGGGCGCCTGATGCAGCGCGAGATCGTCGCCGTGCCGGAAGACTGGAGCGTGGGCCAGGCGATCGATTACATCCGCAACGACGAAAGCCTGCCGGATCAGTTCTATCACGTCATCCTGGTCTCACCGGCCATGAAACCGGCCGGCTACGTCACCCTGGGCCGCCTGCTGTCCTCGCGCCGCCAGGTACCGCTGGCGGAAATTACCGAACCGAGCTTTCGCACCATCGGCGTTACCGACCAATCGTCGGATGTCGCCTACCTGTTCAACCACTACCACCTGATTTCCGCCCCGGTCGTCGACGAGAACAACCGGCTGGTCGGCATGATCACCATCGACGACGCCATGGCAGCCCTCGATGAAGAGCACGAAGAAGACATGCTGCGCATGGCCGGCGTGGACGAGGACTCCAGCCTGGCCGACACGGTGTGGACAACCACGCGCGGGCGCGCCGTCTGGTTGATGGTCAACCTGGTGACGGCCATTTTCGCCTCGCTGGTGATCAACCTGTATGCCGACACGATCGATCAGATGGTGGCCCTGGCCGTGCTGATGCCCATCGTCGCCTCCATGGGCGGCAATGCCGGAACCCAGACCATGACCGTGGCCGTGCGCGCCATTGCCACGCGCGAGCTGACGCGGCGCAATGCCATGCGCGTGAGCTGGCGCGAGATCAAGGTCGGCGCCATCAACGGCCTGGGATTCGGACTCGTGATGGCGCTGGTCGCCGCGTTCTGGTTCGGCGTGCCCATGCTCGGCGTGGTCATTGCCCTTGCGATGGCCATGACGCTGGTTGCCGCCGCCCTGGGCGGCATCGTCATCCCCATCATGCTCGAGCGCTTCAACATCGACCCCGCCCTCGCTTCGGGGCCTTTCGTCACCACGGTGACCGATGTAATCGGCTTCTTCGCCTTTCTCGGACTGGCAAGCGTGATCCTGCTCTGACAGAACCGATGGATGGCCGGGGTCAGCGCCTGGCTTGCCGGCCGATCAATGGGTAACCAGGTGGTTCGCGCTGGACGTCAGTCGGTCTGATCGTCAACAGGCGAATCGGGTGCGTTCTTTGCCACGCTCTCGATACCGTTGCGGCAGCCCGACTCGGAGTCGTAGCTCTGGCTCACGCCGATAACCTGGCCATTGGAAGCCTTGAGCACGAAGGACCACTTGCCTGAAGCCGACTGCTTGCTCTCGAACCGCGCTTCGATCTGCGAGTTCTTGCGCACCGACTCGATGCCGTTCGTGCAGCTGGGTTTCCTGGCGTAGCCTTCACTGCCCAGGATGTTCTGTCCATTGCTCGCCTTGAGGCGAAAACGGAACTCGCCGGCCTTGTCCTTGTAGATCTCGAATTTTCCCGCCATGATGATCTCCCGTCGTCAGCAGCTTCGGCCGGCCCGATGCCGCCCGTCTGCTTATTATGCGCTCGCCGTAAAAGAAGGGCGTTGACACCGGTCACGCGCCGCGCACCAGGGCCACGCGGCGTTTCTGAAATCGGCGGGAATAAACCCCCACCGACGTTCGTCAATCCTCCTGAAAAGTGCCGAAACGGGCCTTTTGGACGTCCAAGAAGACGATTCTCCCCTAGACGAGGAATCCGCAATGATATCGACCAAGAAATTGCTAGCTGCATTCCTGGCGTCGTTCCTGCTGATCGGCAGCAGCCACGCCATCCTGATCTCCGGTGGTTTCACCGGCAACTGGTTCAACCCGGAAACCAGGGGCCAGGGCTTCCAGCTCCAGGTCATGCCCGACGGCCGGGCCGTCGCGTTCTGGTTCACCTACGACGCCAACGGCAACCAGGTCTGGCTGACGGGCGAGGACCGCATCCAGGGCAATACGCTGGAGCTGCAAATGTCGCAACCGGTCGGCGCCAGCTTTGGACCGGGCTTCGACCCGGATGACGTAGAGCTGATCCCCTTCGGCACGGTCAACTTGACCTTCGAAGACTGCAATAGCGGCACGGCCACCTGGCAGAGCGACAATCCCGATTTCGGTTCCGGCGAGATGCCACTGCAGCGCCTGAGCAGTTCTGCCGGCGTCAACTGCACCGGATCTGCCGCCGACAACAACAGCGGCTCGGAGCCCATCCAGGACTTCCGCATTTCCCTGGTCAACGAAGGCGTTCACCCGCTCGGATCCGGCCACGCTGACTACGAGTCGCGCCCAGGCGAGATCGAGTTCGAAGTCGAAATCGAGGATGTGCCGGTCGGAACCTACACCCTGCTGGTCGACGGCATCGAACGCGGCAGCATCCAGGTCGTCCAGGACGACGACGAGACCGAAGGCGAGATCGAGTTCTCCGGCCCGATTTCCGACGACGACGATCTCCTGCTGGACTTCGACCCCCTTGGCGCGTTGATCGAGATCGATGACGGCGGCGTGATCATCTTCAGCGCCGTTCTGGATCCGGAAGCCGCGCCTCCGGGTGGTGGTGGTGACGGCGGCGGCAACGAAAACGCCCCGCCGTTCGGGAATTCCGAAACGGAAGTCGATTTCATCAACACCGGCATCGACCCGGACGCCAGCGGGGACGTAGAGCTGGAGCAGCATCCGACTCGGGTCGACTTCGATGTTGAAATCGAGGATCTCGACGTTGGCACCTACGAACTCTGGGTCGGCGGCGTGATGCGCGGCGAGATCGAAGTGATCATGTTCGACGACGGCGCCGAGGGCGAACTCGAGTTCCGGAACCCGACCGTCCCGGGCAAACTCCCGCTCGACTTCAACCCTGTCGGTGAAATGATTTCGATCGAACAGGGAGGCAACGTATTCCTCGAAGTCCAGTTCCCGACCGAGCTGGGAACCGGCGACGACGATGATGACGGCGGAAACGACGATGACGACGACGCCGGGAACGATGACGACGACGACGACGACGATGATGACGATGAAGATGAGGATGATGACGACGACGACGATGATGATGATGACGACGATGATGACGACGATGACGAGGACGACGACGATGACGACGACTGATCGCCTCGAAAAGCATCTTCGCAGAGCGTGAATCGCTCCCTACCCGCCCGGTTATCCGGGCGGGTTCTTTTCTGGCGCCGTCCTGCTAGAATCCGCTCAGAGATCTATTCGAATCTTCTCATGAAAGCGCTTCGTTCCTCCGCTACCGCCCTGATCCTTGTTCTCCTCTCCGGCCTCTCCCTGGCGGCCGGACAACCAACGAGTCTCATGGTCAGGCCGCCCCTGCAAACTTCAATGGCCGTCTCCATCCTGGTGGCCAGCGTCGGCCCGGGCGGCTTCATCGAAGACGATGCTGAAGACGACGCAGAAGACGATGCCGAGGACGATGCTGAAGACGACGCCGAGGACGATGCCGAAGACGACGCCGAGGACGACGCCGAGGACGACGCCGAAGACGACGCCGAAGACGACGCCGAGGACGACGCCGAGGACGATGCCGAGGACGACGCAGAAGACGACGCAGAAGATGACGCCGAGGATGACGCGGAAGACGATGCGGAAGACGATGCCGAGGACGATGCCGAAGACGACGCGGAAGACGACGCAGAAGACGACGCAGAAGATGACGCGGAAGATGACGCCGAAGACGACGCCGAGGACGACGCCGAGGACGACGCCGAGGACGATGCCGAAGACGATGCCGAAGACGATGCCGAAGACGATGCCGAAGACGACGCCGAGGACGATGCAGAGGGCGATGCAGAGGACGACGCCGAAGACGACTCAGAGGACGATGCCGAAGATGACTCCGAGGACGACGTGCAGGATGATTCGGACGACGACTACGACGACGATGATTTCGACGACGAGCCGGCGTTCGCGCCGCGTGATGCCGACGATGACTTGAGCGATGCGATCGTCGATGCGGTGGTCGACGACATCATCGATATCACTTTCAACGAGGCGGGCCAGCTCGTCAGCCGGAATGAACTGATCGTCCTCGCCCCCGAAGACCAGCTGCATCAACTGGCGCGCCTCTCACGCTACCGTCAGCTGAGCAACGAGCGGCTGCCTGAACTGGAAAGCCATCTCATTCGCCTCCTGGTGCCCGATTTGGTTCGGCTCGACCAGGCGCTCGCAAGCTTGCGCGAGGTGCTGCCCGACGCGGCGGTGGACTACAACCACAGCTACGAAGTCAGCCGAACGGATTCGGCGACAACGGCTTCCGGGGCCGTGACCCTGGCCGCGCAACGCTACAGGCCGGCGGAAATCCACGATGCGGATCGATATGCCGTGGGCATGATCGACAGCGGTGTGGCGGTGGACCACCTCGCCCTGCGCCAGTCACGGATCCGAACGCGTTCCTTCCTCGCGAGCAATCGAACGAGCGACTCCAGCCACGGCACGGCCGTCGCATCGCTGCTGGTGGGGCAGTCGCCGGACATGCTGGGTATCGCGCCCTCGGCCCGGCTCCATGCCGCCGAAGTCTTCTTTCGCGACCCCGAGTTCGGCCTCATCGCCACCGGCCACAGCCTGGTCCAGGCGCTGAGCTGGCTGATGGACAACGGCGTGCGGGTCGTCAACCTGTCCCTGGCCGGGCCCGACAACCGGGTCCTGCAACGATCGTTACAACTGGCGCGCGGCAAGGGCATCTACATCGTGGCCGCCGCCGGCAACGACGGCCCGGCCTCGCCGCCGCGGTATCCGGCCGCCTACGACGCCGTTTTCGCCGCCACCGCCGTCGACGCGCAAAACCGGCCCTACCTGCGAGCGGCGCGCGGCGATCACCTCGACTACGCCGCACCCGGCGTGAACCTGCTGGTGGCTGACGGCGCTTCCGTTGACGGCTATCAACGGGTAACCGGAACCTCCTACGCCACGCCTTTCGTCACGGGCCTGATCCTGCACCACCTGGCGCGATCCGGGGAGGCCGACATTGAGCCGCTGCTCGACGACGACGTCATTGACCTCGGCGAGCCGGGCCCCGACCCCGTTTTCGGCCGGGGCTTGATCGGCGCGAGCCTGCTCCAGGCGGCATCCGGCGAAGAACCTCGCTAGTGGGCCTTCAAAAAATCATTTCGAGCTGGGCTTCGATTCGGTTGTCGTCGTAATCGGCCGTCGAAAGGTTGGAGTCGTGGGAGCGGTGCTGGTAGGTCAGCAGACCAGTCAGGGATTGCGTGATCGGGAAATCGAACCGCGCGCGCCAGCGCTGCCGATCGTCGTCGCGGCGAACGCCGATCGAAGGCGTCACTGAATCATAATCGCGCTGCTCGAGCCGCCAGTCCAGGCGCACACGAACCGGCCGGTCGCCGTACCAGTTGAAGCGGCGCGACCAGCGCACGTCCACTCGTTGCCCGTCGTAGTCGAACTCGTCGGCTTGCGTGTCTTCGCGCTCGAAGCTATAGCCCAGGACGAAGTAATTCGTGGTGCCGTCGAGAAAGAAATAGAGATCGGCATCGCCAGCGTGCACATTGCCATCGCGTTCGGGATTGTCGGGGAATTCCTTGTTGCGGTAGTAGTAACCGGCCCGCAGGTAGGTTCGCTCGGTCAGGAAGGTCGTGAAGTACGGCGAGATGTGCTGGAAGTTGAGCAAGCCCTCGTTGTCCAGCCGGGCGTGCACGGCGTAGCTACGGACCCCGATGTCGAAATCCTCGAAATTCTGCTTCACGCCCAGGCTGACGTTGTGGATCTGCAGGTCGAACGCCGACAGGTCGAAGTAGGACTTCTGCGACAGGCTGTAGCCGACATCCAGGTCGGTGCCCTGGCTGAAGCGTTTCTCGTAATCGACGTCCAGGTCGATCACTGCCGCCGTGTCACCCTCGTTTAGGCTCTGGTCGAGCTCATCGACGGTGACCAGGTCGTCGTACTGCAGGCCGGCGGCCAGCGTGACCTCGATCGGCCAGGGCGTCCGCTCGGCGCTTTCCGGCGTCGACTCGTCCTGTCCGGACGCGCGTTCGTCGTCGGGCTCATCCTGCTGGGCCACGGCGACCGAAGCGGCCGCGATCATCCCCAACAGAGTCGCCCGGCAAATAATCCGGAGTAGTCGTCCTCCCCGGCCGGCACCGAAACTCGAACAGCGCCCCTGCTGCTGCGACACTTCCACCATTGCCTATCCCTCTTGTGTTGAAGTCGACACCCCCTCAGGGCTTCGACCAGTTTCGTTCGATCAATTCGGCTTCCGACTCGCCGACCATGATATCTCCGGCGGCATTCTCCAGGATGTAGCCGTCCAGCACGGACGAAGCCTGCCCGCTGGCCGCATGGAACAGGCCGGATTCACCAACCGGGCCGTCGACGCGCTGCATCAGCATTTCCTGCCAGTCGCCGCCCGACCGGCAGGCGATGGCGGCAAACGAAGACGGCGCGTCCCCGAGCGCCACGCGATACTGCCGGCAGTAGCGACCGTCGACATGCTCGAAGCTCATGTCCACGACGGCGCGCCCGGCGTCACCGAGCGACAGGACTTCGCCGGAAGCCTGCCGGTCGAGAAAACGTGAAACCTCGGGACTGGTCGACGGCAGCGCGCGAACCAGGGCGGGCTCGCCGGTTGAACCGTTGAACGATGCACCGGGGTTCAGCATCAGCAGCACAGCGATGCCCACCCCGGCCAGCACGGCCACGGCCCCGATGGCCTGGAGAGGCACCGGAATCACGTTCCACGATGTCAGGCGCCGAGCCAGCGCGGACCAGCGCGAGCGCTCCTTTCGGGGCGCGGGCTCGAGCATGGCGCTGATAGCAGGGGGCGCGGGGCGCCGGGCCGCTTCCCGAAAGTGCTGCCTGAGTGCGCGGTCGTTACGGGCCATCGCCGCCAGGCGCCGGCCCAACCCGGGATCGCTTTCCAGCGCGGCTTCCAGCGCCCTTGCGTCGGCACCGTCCAGCATGCCGTCCAGGTAGGCTGACAGCTGCTCGTCGGAAACGGATTGATTGCTGCTGGTCATCTCGCGTTACTCAACTCAACTCCAGGAGGCGCTTGCGCGCCCGGGCCACCCGGCTCATGACGGTGCCGATCGGAATATCCAGGATCTCGGCCGCTTCGCGGTAGCTGCATTCCTCGATCGCCACCAGCGCCAGTACTTCCCGCTGATCGACCTCGAGTTTCTGCATGGCCGCTTCGATCTCCCCGATTCTCATCATCGTCATCACCGCTCGCTCGCCATCGAGTTTATCCATGCGACGCTCGAGGTCGTCCTGACCCGGCGTCGTCATGCGCGCGTTCTTGCGGACCTGGTCGATCCACAGGTTTCTGCAGACGCGATACATCCAGGCGGCAAAGACCGCATCGTCGGGAACGCCCTTGTCGAGCAAGCGCTCGATGGTGCCCTGCGCCAGGTCGTCGCCGTCGTATCCGTTGCCGGTCAGCGCCGTAGCAAACCGGCGCAGTGCTTCAAGATGCTCGGCAATCGCTCGCTTGAGACGCTCCTCAGACAGATTCAATGCTTACCCTTCTTGACGGCTGTCGCAGCCATTCTATTCCCTTGCCATTGGCTTTCTGTCGTTGTGATGAGGCGATCACGGAGACGGTACACCAGAACTTCGGCGGCCGGGTTCAAAGACGGCCGAGCCGGCCGGTATACTCTGATCGAACGCCGCCAATTCAACGCGACGACTCCCGGAGCGTCGCCGAACCAGAAGGATCACCATGCGCTCGACACCCGATCTCTGCGACGACCACGCCGACGACGTTCAGGTTGTAACCGGCCTGCACTGGCAGTCCTACGGCGGCCGCGACCGATTCGGCGGGCCGATCGCCACGGTCAAATGCTTCGAGGACAACTCGCGCATCAAGGAGTTGCTCGCCACCGAGGGCAACGGCCGCGTGCTGGTCGTCGACGGCGGCGGCTCGCTGAGAAACGCGCTGATCGGCGACATGATCGCCTCGGGCGCGCGCGACCAGGGCTGGGCCGGCATCATCATTCACGGCGCCTGCCGCGATGTGGATGTGCTGCCCGACATCGATTTCGGCGTCTTCGCGCTCGGCTGCGTGCCGCGCAAGAGCGTCCGACGGGGCGAGGGCCAGGTCGATATCCCGATTCACTTCGGCGGCGTAACCTTCCGCCCCGGCGACCACGTCCATGCCGACGCAAACGGGATCATCCTGGCCGGACACGCGCTGAGTTGAACCATGCCGGGGCGGCTTGTCCCGGGCTTGGCGACCAATCGCAGCCCGGCTTCGCTGAACCGGCGCTGGCGATTGGCGGGACGCCGGCCTTATACTCGCAGCATCTTTCCAATTCGGTTGGAGCGTTTCCCATGCACATCCGCTACCTGCATCAGCGTTTACCTTGGCGATCTACGTTCGCCTTCAGCACACTTATCTTGCTGACCTGCCCCGCCTGGGGCGAGCTTCCCGCGGGCCAGAATCTGGTGCTCAGCGAAGTCTTCTACGACGCGGCCGGACCGGATGACCAGCTCGAGTGGGTGGAGCTGTACAACCGCGGTAACACGACCATCATGCTCACAGGCAACTACAGCCTGGGCTGGGGCGGAACGACTTACACCTACGGAACGCTCGACTTGGTGGGCAGCATCGGTCCCGGCGAAACCTTCGTCGTCGGTGGGCCCATGAGCAGTTCCAGCAATTACTCTCCGGCACTCGGCCAGGCCCAGGACTTCGATCCGGACATCCAGAACAGCGGAATCACGGCCGACGGCGTGGCCCTTTTCGATCTGCCGGCAGCCAGCCTCACCGCATCTACCGTGCCGGTGGATGCGGTGATCTACGGCGGCCAGAACGACAGCCAGCTGATCGACCATACCGGGCAGGCGCCGTCGCCGAATGTCGGCGACGCCGTCGGAGGCGAGTCCATAGCCCGAAACGCTGCCGGGTGGTTCATTCAGCCTTTGCCAACACCCAATCAGCAGGAATTCATTCTGTTCGCAGATCGCTTCGAAGACTGACATCCAGCCATGCCGGCTGCATCAGCGCGCGAGTGCGGACAAGACAGGTGAAGGAAAAGGCATCCGCCATGACTGATAACAAGGGAACGAACGGCACGGAACGCCAGAAGTCCATCTACCTCGGTGGCAGCGGCCGCAAACGCCCCCTGATATCGACGCGCGCCAGCCGGCTGGAGGAGCAAGCGCGCGGCCGGATGAGCGCCGAGGCCTTCGCCTACATCGCCGGCGGTGCGGGCGAGGAGCGGACGATGGCGGCCAATCGTTCGGCCTTCGACGATTGGCGCATCGTGCCGCGCTACCTGCGCGACGTCGAAGCCCGGAATGTCGAGATCGAGCTGTTCGGCACCCGCCTGCCCTCGCCCTTTCTTCTGGCGCCCATCGGCGTGCTCGAGATGGCCCACCCGCAGGCCGATCGCGCGGTCGCAAAAGCGGCGGCCGCCGAACGCGTGCCGTTCATCTTCTCCAACCAGGCTTCCGTGCCGATGGAAGAGACGGCTGCCTGCATGGGCGATTCACCGCGCTGGTTCCAGCTCTACTGGAGCAAGTCCAACGACGTCGTGGCCAGCTTCGTCGAACGCGCCGAGAGAAGCGGTTGTTCGGCGATTGTCGTCACGCTCGACACCACCCTGCTGGGCTGGCGCCCGCGTGACCTGGACCTGGCTTTCTTGCCTTTTCTCAGAGGGCAGGGCATCGCGCAATACACCAGCGACCCGGTGTTCATGCAGCAAGCCGAGGAACGACCGGATGCCGGGCGACCTCCCGAGGCGCCGCTGAACCACCACAGCGTCGCCACGGCCATCGCCCAGGCTCGCAACGTTCCGGGCAGCGCCTTCGCCAATCTCAAATCCGGACGCGCCAGACGGGCGGTCCAGCACTTTGTCGAAACCTATTCGCGCCCGTCGCTGACCTGGGATGAACTTTCCTTCCTGCGCGAGAAAACGAAACTGCCGATCCTGCTCAAGGGCGTTCTCGACAGCGACAACGCCAGGCGCGCGATCGACCACGGCATCGACGGTATCGTCGTGTCCAACCACGGCGGCCGGCAGGTCGACGGTGCCGTCGCCACGCTCGAAGCCCTGCCCGACATCGCCGACACCGTGGACGGGCGCATGAGGATCCTGCTCGACAGCGGCATCCGCAGCGGCGCCGATGCCTTCAAGGCCCTGGCATTGGGCGCAGACGCGATATGCATCGGCCGTCCATACGCCTACGCTCTGGCCATCGCAGGGGAGGCCGGCGTTCGCGAATTGCTGCAGAACTTCAAGGCTGACTTCGACCTGACCATGGGGCTGGCCGGCTGCCGGTCGATCGAACAAATCGACAAGAACTGTCTTTCGGCGTCAAAGCGCGCGGGCTGAGCCAGTCCGAACCCGCGATACGCGGCGCGAGCTTCAGTCGACCACTTCGGAGATGAACGAGTCCAGGCCCTCGCGGTAGCGCTCGCGCGATTCCAGGAAGCCGGTATTGTGGCCGCCCCGAATCTCGAGCCAGGAGCCGCGCTCGCCGGCAATCTCACGCAGGCGGCGACCGTGGTGGACCGGGATGATCTCGTCGTCGACGCTGTGGACCACCATCACCGGAAGGTCGCTGCGGCGGATGTAGTCGGCAGTGTTGAATTCAAGGCGCGAGAGCAGTCGCACCGGCAGCCACCAGTAAAGCTCGGCGCCGATGTCGGGTACCGAAGTGAACACCGATTCGACGATCAGGCCGGCGGCATCCACGCCAGTGGCAAGCTCGCTGGCCACCGCGCCGCCCATCGAACGACCGAACAGAATGATCCGTTCGGGCGCCACGCGCTCGGTCTGGGTCAGCCAGTCCCACGCCGCCCGCGCATCGCGATACAGCCCGGCCTCGGAGGGCTTGCCGCTTGATCGGCCATAGCCGCGGTAGTCGATGATAAGCACCTGAAGGCCCAGCTCGTGGAAGATCTCCAGGCTTTCGAGCCGGTGGGAGATGTTGCCGGCATTGCCGTGGAAGAACAGCAGCGTTGCACGCGGCCGCTCGTGCGGCAGCCACCAGGCGTGCAGTGTCTCCCCGTCTTCGGTCTGCAGGCTGATGTCCCGATGGGAAAGCCCGATGCGTTCGGGCGTTGCGACCAACTCACGCCCCGGCAAACCGGGCAGGAACAGCAGGCGCGGCTGGAGAAAATAGACCAGAAGCATCAGCAGCCCGTAGGCGACGATCAGCGTGATGAGCGCTCGGATGAGGATGGTCGACCCCACTGTCGGAAAGTGATTTCCCCGACAATGTACCAGCCCGGCGCCTCGCGCCGGGACGGTGAAAGCGGCGCCTCCACTCCGGAGCCGCCGCGATCAGCACACCAGACGAGCGATGACTCACTCGACGGGCATTCAACCTTCTATCAGAAGCGGCCCCGCAGGCCGGCGCTGAAGCTGACGCCGTACTCCTCCAGTTGCAGCACGTTGCCCGGCTGACCCTGGTAGAGCTGTAGCGGCTCGTCGGTGATATTGATGACTTCGACAAGCGCCTCGAACTGCTTGCTGAAGCGCCACGAAGCCGTCAGATCGAGCTGGGCATGGTCATCGACGTAGATGTCGAAGTTGGAATCATCCCCGATTTCGTCCAGGTACTCACCTCGCCGCGACCAGGCCAGCCGTGTCGACAGCGGACCACGCTCGAAGCCGAGGTAGACGTTGGCGACCGACTCCGAAGCCTGGGGCAGCGCGAAGGACTCACCCGGACGCTCGGCGACGGTGAAGTCGGTATCCATTTCCGTCAGGTTGGCACCGAACAGGAAGCCGTCCAGTTTATCGCTCCAGACCGCGAGGTCATGCTGGAAGTTGATCTCGATACCGGTGCTTTCCCCACTTGTACCGTTGATCGGGCGCTCCACCTCGAAGCCCGGGAACTGCGCATCGTCGGTGGTGACGAAGTCGATGACGAAATCGTCGATATCCTTGTGGAACAGCCCGACCGAGAAAACGCCGGCCTTCGGGAGATACCAGTCGAACATCAGGTCGATATTGGATGAGACGATCGGGTCCAGGTTCGGATTGCCCGCCTCGACCTCCATATCCTCACGAATGATCACGGTGCCCGGCGACAGGTCACTGAAGCTCGGTCGCGCCAGCGTGTTCGTCCAGGCGGCACGCAACACGATATCGTCGAACCCGTCATAGCGAAGAAGCAGCGCCGGCAGCAGTTCCGAATAGCTGTTCGATGCGCTGATGGGCGTTATGCCGGAGACCTCATCGTTCTCATTGAAATCGATCTCGCTACCCCGCGTGTCGAAGTCGGTGTCCTCCAGGCGGGCACCGGCGATGATGCGCCAGTCGTTGATATCGAAGGTCCCCATGACGTAGGCCGCCGTCACATCCTCGCTCGATACGAAATCACCCGATCGCGACAGCAGAATGTTCTCGCCGATGTCCTGCGGACGCTCGTCGAAATCGCCTCGATTGCTGGCGAAATAGCGGCGGAACTGACGTGAGCTGATGCCATCGCCCAGGCTCCCGAACGGGAAGGCGAAAGGTGCAGTGCTGAACTGATCCAGGTTGAGGCCCGGTACGGCCCGGAGTTCGATTTCGTTGACGTCGACGTCCTTGTCCTTGAACCGTGCGTCGGCGCCAAACTTCAGGGTAAAGCGATGACCGGCGCCAAACAGGAATTCGCGCGCCAGATTGAGGCTGAAATTCATATCCTCTTCGTCAACGAATTTCGACTCCATCACGACCCGGTCGAGCAGGAAGTTCTCGTTGCGCAGGATGTCGTCGGCAGCCGCGCCGCCGCGTGTGACATCGAACGTCGGAATACCTGATCCGAAAGCGACAGCGGCATCGACGTCGGCGCCATCGAGTTCGAAACGCCCTTCCATTTCGTCCGGCGTGGTTTCACTCGCCTCCGAGTAGCCAGCCCGGTAGTCGATGGTCCAGCTCTCGAGACGATGTTCGCCGCCGAGCGCGAGCGCGAAGGTGTCCTGCTCCTTGGTCCGGAAGCGGATCCTGCGCCGAACGCCATCGGCCTCCACATCCGTGAAACGCGCGATATCGCCGTCCAGCGCTGCAAGGTCGCCGTCTTCCCAGACGTTGATCGAGCGCTGACGCGTTTCGGCGTCGTTGAACTGGCTGTAGAGCGCGTTGAAGAAGTACCGGTCACGGTAGGAAGGGCGGAAATCGAGGTTCAGGTGCGCACCGAGGCGATCGCGCGTGACGAAGTACTTGCGCTGCTGCGTCTCGATGGGAACGAAGCTCTCACCGCCGGTGGCTTCATTGTCGAGGAAATCGTATTCCGTTTCGATGTTGTCGGACTGGAAATCACGTTCCAGGTAATTGATGCCGAACGAAATGCCGACGTTGTTATCACCGCCGAAGGCATCGAGCACGTTGCTGTAGGCGAGTTCACCGCGCACACCGTTTTCATCGCCCAGGTCGGCGCGCAGGCCCTCGATGCGGTAGCGAATCACCTGGCCTTCGCTATCGAAGGCCGAGGGCGAAACCACGTTGACGGCACCACCGATGGCATCACCCGGCATGTCCGGCGTGGGCACCTTGACCACTTCCAGGCGCTCGACCGAGCCGGTCGGAATCAAATCGAGCGGCAGCTCCCGGTTGCCGTCCTCGGGCGTGCCGATCCGCATGCCGTTGAGGCTGACGTTGTTGAGATTGGCGTTCAGGCCCCGGATGGTCACGAAACGACCCTCACCCTGGTCGCGGGTGACCGAAATGCCGGGCACGCGCTGCAGTGCCTCGGCGACGTTCTGATCGACGAAGTTGCCGATATCGTCTGAAGACACGATGTTGGTGATGGCATCGGCGTTGCGATACTGGTTGAGCGCGTCGGTGGCAGCCTGGGCCTGGCTGCGAACCTCGATACGGTCCAGCTCGGCGGCCGAACCCAGGCTGACATCCAGTTGCGCACGCTCACCGGCGACGACGTTCGCGCTCTCGGTGCGTGATTCGATACCCAGGTAGTCGAATCGGACCTCGATCGAACCGGCCGTCACACCGCGCAGCAGGTACCGGCCCGCTTCGTCCGTGGCGGCGGAAGGACCATCGGGCTCGGCCGTGACGCGCACGCCCTCGATACCGCCGCCTTGCGCATCGGTCACACGACCCTGCACGTCACCGGTCGACTGCGCCGACGCATCGAATGCGACAAACAGGAAAAGAAGGGCAACTGCCCTGAGAATCGTCGAATGCATGCCTGACACCCTCTTGAAAGATGAGTGTCATAGGCTAGGAAGCTACCGCTACGGCAAAGTTGCGCCGGCGTGACCGTTTCATTACGCGCAGGGCTCTTGTAGCGCACTCTCACAGAACAGAACCGGAGACAGACATGCTCAAGATGCTTCAAGTTGCTTTCTTGCTGATGGCCGCAAGCGGATTGCAGGCTGCCGTCATACACCCATTCGAAGTACCGCAGCCCGACAGCGCACCCCAGACCGTCCTGGCCGGCATCGAGATCTCGGCCGGCAGCTTCTCCAAGTACGAAATCGATCCGGACCATGGTCACCTGGTACTCGACCGCTTTCAGACCATGCCGGTAGCCTACCCGGCCAACTACGGGTTTCTACCGGCCACGAATGCGGCCGACGGCGACACGATGGACGTCCTGGTACTGACGCGTGAAGCTGTCGTGCCGGGGGCCTTCATTCGCGTCAGGCCGATCGGCATTCTCCGCTTGCTCGACGGCGGCGAGCGCGACGACAAGATCATCGCGGTCCCGGCCGGGGATGTGGACCCGGACTACGCCGACGTTCACGAACTCTCCGACCTGCCGAGCGCCCAGAGAAAACGGATCGAGGCCTTCTTCCGCGTCTACAAGGATTTGCCGGAGGGGCGAAAATCGATCGAGATCGAAGGCTACGGGGATGCCGATGCAGCGCGCCAGGCCATCATCGAGGCAACCGAATCACCCTGATCGCCCCCGGACGACGAATCCGGAGTCAGGCAGCGCGCTGCTTGTCGCGACGAGCCTTGATCTCATCGTAGGCCTTGCGGATTTCGCGCACGCGTTCCTTGGCAACCGAGCGCATGTTCTCGGGCATGCCGCTGCTGGCGAGCTTGTCGGGATGGTACTTGCTCATCAGGCGGCGATAGGCTTTCTTGACCTCGGCGTCACTGGCGGAAGGATCCACGCCCAACACGGCGTAGTGATCCTCCAACGGTTGTGCATCGCGTCCGCCGGCACCGCCGCCCGCGCTCGCGCCCGAGACGCCGCGCAACATTGCCTCGAGCCGCTTGAGGTCGATTTCGGACAAGCCCAGCAGGCGCGCCACGCGCAGCAGCATGTCGTGCTCGGCTTCGTGCAGCACGCCGTCGGCGGCGATGGCCGAGAGCTGCACCTGGAGGAAAAGCTGGAGCATCGGCTGGTTGCCGCGGACCACGGCGCGCAGGTGCTCGATCTCCGCGGCCAGGTCGAATCCTTCCGCCTTGCCGCGATTGAACGACGCCCGGGCCGCCTGGCGTTGCTCGCTCGACAACCCGAGCTTGCCGAAATACTGCTCGGCGACGCGAATCTCGTCGCGCGTTACCTGCCCGTCGGCCTTGCACAGCGCGCCCATGACAGCAAAGGTCGAATCGAGAAACTGGCGCTGGATGGCGCCCAGCCCGCGCGGCAGAAGCACGCGCGTCATCAGGTACCCGACGCCATAGCCCAGCAGCGCACCCGCGATCAACCCGCCAGAACCACCGGCCAGCAGGCCGACCAGACCACCAATAACCAGAAAGATCAGCATGGGCACATGATAGCCAACACGGCGCCGCCGTGGGGTGACCGGACCGGGTCATCGGGTGCGATGGGCGGGACGGGCTGGTATCGTGCATGCTGTTCTTCAACAAGTCCGGCCCATGCTTTCGAGAATCACCGTCGTACTGAGCGCCGTCGCCCTGCTCGGCGCAGTTTCATCCGCTCGTGCCGACGGGCCGCTCGGCCCGGTCTGCGAGTTCCCCGACATCAGCACCATGACAGCGGTTCCGGTGGAAACCGGCGCGTCGGCGCCCGCCGGCACCGGCGGCGATATTCCCGGCGGCCGCTGGGAACTGATCGAGATACGCCACGCCGCGCCCTCTTTCATCACCATCGTGGGTGAAGGAACGGGAGCGCTAGAGCTCGAGGCCGACGATCCCAGCTCCGGCTACGGCAGCGTGGCCCTGGACGTCGAACTCACCCAACCTTCGGCCGAGCAAATCAATGAAACCGGCGCGGGCCCCTACTCGGCCACCGGCACGGTTCTGAGCGTCGGCAACGACTGCGGCGACGAGCTGCTGCTCGGCGAAGCCGAGTACAGTGTCGACACCAGCGGCCCGGATCCGGTCATGATCCTATGGGGCAGTATCGAAGTCACCGACCCCTTCCCGACCTCCATCCCGATCGAGACCCGCTTCCAGCTGACCGAGCCGGCCGAAGTCGATGACCCGGTCTTTGCCGACCGGTTCGAGCAACTCCAGAACTAAAGCGTCAAGCCCAGGCGGCCACGCCGATGGCCGCCACCGTGGCCAGTATGGGGATCAGCACCGTGACGACGAAGATGTCCCGGTAAGCCTCGCGGTGCTTGAGTCCCATGATAGTGAGCATGGCGATCACCGCGCCGGAGTGCGGCAGTGAATCGAGCCCGCCGGAGGCCACCGTCGCCACGCGGTGCAGCACCTGCGGATCGATGCCCATGGCGAGGTAGCTTTCGGCGAAAGTCTGCATGAAGATCTGCAGCCCGCCGGAGGCGGAGCCGACGATTCCCGAGACCACGTTGACCGAAAGCGCCACCGACACCAGCGGCGGCAGCTCCAGCGCAATCACCGCTTGCGAGAAGGTCGCAAAGCCGGCCGTCTGCGCGACGACGCCACCGAAACCGATCACCGCGGCGGTGTTGAGCAGCGGCATGATGCTGTCGTTGGCACCGGCGCCCAGCGCCTCGAGGCTTCGCCGGCGCATCGACTTGAAGAACACCACGCAGAAAACCGAACCGAGCACCAGGGCAAGGCTGGGCCAGACGATCGGCTGGGCATTGGCGAAGGCGAACAGCGGTCCGACCAGGGCGGTTTCGGCATCCACCAGGCCCAGGCCGGTCGCCAGGCGGGGCAGGAGAATCGTGCCCAGCACCACTACCAGCGGCAGCATCGACAGGCCCCAGGCCGGGGCGTGTTCGAGTTTCGGCGCCAGTTGCTCCATTTCCTCGTCGCGCGCGTTGGAGACATAGCCCTCGCCGCGATTGCGGGCCCGATGCCACTGATCTTCCAGGTACCACAGGCCCACCGCGAACATCACCACGGCGGCAGCCAGCCCGGGCAGCACCCCGGCAAAGAGATCGGTCTCCAGGGCGCTGGCCGCGATCACGTTATGAATCGAGGGCGTGCCCGGCAAGGCCGTCATCGTGAAGGTACCGGCTCCGAGCGCGGCCGCCCCGCAGAACAGCCGTTTGGGCAGATCGGCCTCGCGTATCAGGGCGATGCCGAGCGGATACATGGTGAAAATGACGACGAACAGCACGACGCCGCCGTAGGTCAGCACGGCACAGGCCAGCACCGTGACCAGGATGGTGCGCTTGACACCCAGCCAGCCGACAATGGCGCCGGCGACCGAGGCGGCCGCACCGCTGGTGGCCATCATCTTGCCGAAGATCGCCCCGGTCAGGAACAGGACGAAGAACTGCCCGGCAAAGGTGAACGCGCCCAGCGGGCCGGTCGGGAAGTGTTCGAGCAGGGTCGGCGCCAGGCCGAGACCGTTGGTCAACGCCACGATCAGGCTGGCGACCAGCGCCGCCACCAGGATGTTGATGCCGCGCAGGGCCATGAAGATCAGCGCGGCCAGGCCCAGCAACAGGCCGATGTTTCCGATCATGAGTGGACTCCCTCGATTCCCGATGTCGGCGTGCAGGCCAGCTTAGCGGCACCTCGCCGGCGAGTCGAGGGGATCGGCCTGGCCGGCGACTCGCGGGTTGGACCGGATCGTCAACGCCCCGTCTTGCGCCGCGTTATAATTCGGCTGATTCCTCGGGGCGGCATTTTCGCCTGAGACACCCGCCAGGGTGGACCCGTTGAACCTGATCCGGTTAATGCCGGCGTAGGGACAGGAACGAAAAAGCGCCCCCGGCCATTCGCGCGGGCGCTTTCGACAATCCCCCGCGCATTCCGGGTCTCCATCGACTTGTATACGGAGACTCTTGATGAAATCGTACTCGCTGATCACCGGCCTGTTACTGGCCGCACCCTTGACCGCAACCGCACAATCCGACCTGCCGCCCTGGGAAGCCGACGAACCCATGGTGGTCACGGCCGATTTCCGCCAGGCCGGCCTGTTCGACCTGGGCGCCAGCGCCACCGTGTTCGACGCCGAGACCCTTCAGCAGCGCAGCGCCTCGCACCTGGAACACGTCCTGAACCTGGCGCCCAACATCAACTTCTCCACCGGTGCCTCGCGCGGCCGCTTTTTCCAGATTCGCGGCATCGGCTCGCGCAGCCAGTTCGTCGAGCCAATGAACGCTTCGGTCGGCCTGCTGGTCGACGGCATCGACATGACCGGCCTCGGCGGCGCGGCCACGACGCTCGACATCGAACAGGTGGAGATCCTGCGCGGGCCGCAGGGAACCCTGTTCGGCGCCAACGCCCTGGCCGGGATGATCAACATGGTTTCGGGCAGCCCGACCGACAGCTTCTCGAGCCGTATCGAGGCCAGCGCAGCCGATTACGGCACGCGCTCGTTCCAGGGCATGATCTCCGGACCGGTCAGCGACACGCTGGGCTATCGCGTGGCCTACTCCAACCACCAGAGCGACGGTTTCCAGAGCAACGCGTTCCTCGACACCGACGACAACCAGCACATCGACGAGCAGACCCTGCGCACCAAGCTGCGCTGGCAGCCGCACGATGACCTGCGAGTGGACTTCACGGGGCTATTGCTGGATGTCGACAACGGCTACGACGGCTTTTCGCTCGACAACACCCGAACCACCGAATCGGACGAGCCGGGCCACGACCGGCAGGAAACCGTCGCCGGTTCGGTTCGCGTCAACTGGCGCGCCCATCGAGCCTTCGATATCGAGGCGCTGGTCAGTCGCACCGACGCCGACCTGGAATACGGCTACGACGAGGACTGGAGCTTCGAAGGTTTTTGCGAGGTCTACGACTGCGTGTTCGACGGCTACTCGTCCTTCGACAACTACATCCGCGGCGACCGCAACACCACGGTCGACGTTCGCGCGGTGTCCAACACCGGGCCGGGGCAACCGGGCTGGGTCGTCGGCGCCTACTCCCGCGACCAGTCGCAGGATCTTCGCCGCGAGTACACCTACCTGGAAGAAGACTTCCTGTTCGACTACGACACCGAAAGCCGCGCCGTCTACGGCCAGCTCGATATTCCCATGGGCAGTAAACTGAAACTGATCACCGGCCTGCGCCATGAGCAGCGCGACGTGCGCTATGCCGACAGCGACGGCGCGACGTTCCGCCCCGACGAGGACATGTGGGGCGGCAAACTGGCACTGGAGTACCGAACCGACCGCCGCGCCCTTTGGTACGCACTCGCCTCGCGCGGCTACAAGGCCGGCGGCGTCAACAGTGATTCGGTCATCCCCGACGATCGCCGCGAGTTCGCCACCGAGACCATGTGGAACTACGAACTGGGGGTCAAGACCCGCCTGTTCGACGAACGCCTGGACCTGAGAGCCGCCCTGTTCTTCCAGGACCGCAAGGACGTGCAGACCGAGCAGTCGCTGGTACAACCCATCGAGGGCGATTCCTGCCCCTGCCAGTTCATCGAGTACAAGGCCAACGCCACGGCCGGCGACAGCTACGGCCTGGAGGCGGAGATCAACTGGCGCGTCCATCGCTCGATCGAGACCTTCGCCAGCCTGGGCCTGCTGGAATCGGAGTTCGACGGTTTCCTCAACTACTCCCACGTCGAAGCCGACCCCGAAACCGGCGAACCCCACGACATGGACGGGCGCGACGTGCCGCATGCGCCCAACTACATGTTCAGCCTGGGCGCGGTCTTCCACCTGGGCGATCACTGGTACATGCGCGTGGAGGCCGAGGGCAAGGACGGTTTCTTCTTCTCCAGCCGGCATGAAGCCCGCTCCGATGCCTACGAGCTGTTTCACGCCCGCCTGGGCTACCGCAACGCGCGCTGGGACCTGGCGCTGTGGGCTCGCAACATCGGCGATAAGGACATCAAGACCCGTGGGTTCGGCGCATTCGGCAACGATCCGCGCGACGGCTACGCCGTCAAGCCCTACTTCCAGTTCGGCGAACCGCGAGTCGTCGGAGTCACGGCCAGCTATGAATTCTGAGCGGCCGGAGCGCGCGCCATGACGCCCGAGAGCTGGCTCGAGCAGCTCGCCCGGCGCTGGGCCGAGATGTCCGGCTGGGAACTCGCAGCCGTGCTGCTGGCCGTCACCTACCTGCTGCTCGCCGTGCGCCAGAACCGCTGGTGCTGGGTCGCCGCCTTCGTCAGCACCGCCATCTTCACGGTGCTGTTCTGGCAGGTCCAGCTTCTGATGCAGTCGGCGCTCAACGGCTACTACATGGCCATGGCGGTCTACGGCTGGTGGCACTGGCAGCACGGCAGCGGCAGCGAAGGCTCGCTGCCGGTCACGCGCTGGAGCCTGCCCCGGCACCTGTTGACGCTGGGGGCGATCGGGCTGTGCACGCTGATCTCGGGCTACCTGCTTGCCCGCCACAGCGAAGCGGCCTGGCCCTACCTCGATTCCTTCGTCACCTGGGGCGCGGTGATCACCACCTTCATGGTCGCGCGCAAGGTGCTCGAGAACTGGGCCTACTGGATGGTGATCAACAGCCTGGCGATCTGGCTGTTCCTCGATCGCGGCATGGCCCTGACGGCAACGCTGCACGCCGCCTACCTCGTCATCTCGGTGTTCGGATGGGTGAGCTGGCACCGGGATTATCGCCGGCAGAATGCCGGCCCGGGCCAAGCAACGCCATGACCGGGCAGGCCGACAACAAGCGATCCGACGCGAGCCCGGAAAGCCTGATCGACACCTGGCGCGAGTGGGGCCTGGCGCTGACCGCCCGGCCCCGCGTGATCGAACGCATTCACACCGGCCGAACCAATCGCAATTACCACCTGAGCGCACCGGGTCTCTCCGAACAACTCCTGCTGCGCATCAATCATCCCGCTTCGCAACGCCTGGGTATCGACCGCGAGCGCGAGCGCGAGATCCTGGCGCTGACCTCTGATGCCGGCATCGCACGGCCGTTCCGCTACTGGGATCCCGACCAGCGCTTCGTGGTCTTCCCCTATCTGGCCGGCAGGCACTGGTCGCAGGCGGACCTGGACGACGCCGACCAGCGCGCCAGGCTCTGGCCGCTGGTCGAAAGGCTGCACGACATTGCGCCGAACTGGCCGCGGCGCAGCTACCACGCCTACCTGCGCCACTACTGGCAGCAGCTCGACCGGGCCGGTCGCGTCGATCGCGCGCTGCGACAGGCCTGGGCGTCTTTTGAGCCGAGACTGCTTTCCTTCGACCAGTCCGACTGGTCGGCTCGCCTCGTCCACCACGACATGATCCCCGACAATATCCTGGAAACCGACAGCGGGCTGTTCCTGATCGACTGGGAATACGCCGCACCGGGCCATCCGGACATCGACGTCTGGACCGTGCACCCGCCCGCCGTGCGCGAACCCTTCGTCGCCGAGATGATGGACTGGGTCAACGGCCTGTGGGAGCGGCTGATCCCGATTTCCTGACCGGGTATCCGAGTCGGGGCAGCCCGGGTTTTCGGCGTAGTACGCTAAGGGTGATCAACCCGCAGGCGGATCGACCTTGTTTGACTTCGAAAGCTGGACGCTGTTGCAAAGCGTGATCGTCTTTGGCGCTTGCACGCTGGTGATCGGCGTTTGCGGTATCTGGATCACCGGCGTGGTGGATCAGCTGGCGGATCGGACCGGGATGGGAGAGGCCGTCGCCGGCGCGGTGCTGCTCGGCGCGGCCACCTCCCTGTCGGGCAGCGTTCTGTCGGTGACGGCCGCCTGGAACGGCTTGCCGGAGTTGGCGCTGGGTAACGCCGTGGGCGGCATTGCCGTGCAGACCACTTTCCTGGTCGTGGCCGACATGTTCTATCGCAAGGCCAACCTCGAGCACGCCGCGGCTTCGGCCCAGAACATGATGCAAAACGCGCTGCTCATTGCGCTTCTGGCGATGATCCTGCTGGGACCGACCCTGCCAAATTTCACGATCTGGGGTGTCCATCCGCTGACGCCGCTGCTGTTCGGCGTCTATATCTACGGCATCTCAGTCATCGGCGGCATGCGCGCGCGGCCAATGTGGGAACCGACGCAGACGCCTGAAACGCGCCAGGACGAGCCCGAAGACCTGGCAAAGGTTCCCGCGCTTGGAAATCTGGTGGTGAAATTCCTGGCGCTGATGCTCGCACTGGGGATTGCGGGATGGACGATGGAAAAGTCGGCCGCCAACATCGCTCAACAGACCTGGATAAGCGCGACCGCGGTGGGCGTCCTTTTCACCGCTATAGCCACTTCCCTGCCCGAGCTCGTGACTTCCGTTGCTGCCGTGCGCCGCGGCGCACTGACCCTGGCGGTGGGCGGCATCATCGGGGGCAATGCCTTCGATACGCTGTTTACCGCTGCTTCCGACATCGCCTACCGTCCGGGCTCGATCTATCACGCCATGTCCGATTCGGTGGTCTTCTGGACGACGCTGACCCTGCTGATGTCAGCCGTGCTGCTGCTGGGCCTGATCCGCCGAGAAAAGCGCGGGCCGGGCCTGATCGGCGTCGAAAGCGTTGTGCTCCTGGCATTGTATGCGGTCGGCGTGTCCATGCTGCTGCTGTACAACTAAACAAGCGACGCCAAGTAAACAAACGACCCCAGGCATCGACGCGGTCGATTTCTACCTGGTGTTCTTCATCCTGCACGACGGCGGTGTGGCGGCGGTAGCGTCAGGGCACGATTGCCGTTTCTTTGTGAACCTGGAGTAAACTCCGGATTCGACCAGCCTGGCCGTTCGACCCGCGGGAGAATCCAGCGCCCGCCGGAAAGGCTTTCCAGACCAGGCCCAAGGGGCGCCGCTTCGGCGCTCTGGCGACGAAAGGGGATCATCGATGAAGCGTTTCCTGGCTATCTCCGCCGTGCTGATCGCGCTGTGGGCCATTCTGCCCGCGCCATCGAACGGCCAGACGCAGCCTGCGCGCGCGCAGGCCGAAGTCGCCCAGCCCCATGCGAATGCGTCCGAAACCGAGCGGGCCGGGTCGCTACAAGCGATGACCGAATGGCTCGAACAGGACTTCGCCCGGGCCCGTCCGGAGGCCGCGGCCTGGATACAGGACCCCGCGCTGCCGGACGCGTTTCGCTCACAAGTCCTGAGAGCCGCTATTTCGGCAGCGCGCGCGGCCGCGAAACTCGATTTCGAGACCGAGGCAGGCCCGGCGTACGCCGAGCTCGCCGAGCGCCTGCCCGCCGGTCCGGAGCGATCACTCCTGCATCAGGCGTACGGCAACCTGAGCCTTTGGCGCGGCCAGTTCGAATCAGCAGAAAGGCTGTTCCGGCTCGCCGGGATGGACGCTGCCGACAGGACGATCCCCGAGCAGGCCAACCTGAAGAGCTCGCTTGGCGTCGCGCTCGCCCAGCAGGGCGAGCTCGACGACGCACTCAGTGCCATGCTGGAGTCCCATCGACTCTTCGAGCAGACCGAGGACGGCCCGTCGGTTCAGCTTTTGCGCAATATCGGCGGCCTGTCGATCTACCTCAAGGACTGGGAGCAGGCAGTCACGTTCTCCAACCTGGCCCTCGATCGGCTGGGTCCCGAGGACACGGATATCGCCGGGATCTACTCGAACCTGGCCGCCGCCCTGACCGAGCAGGGCAAGCTCGAGGCCGCGCTGAGCGCCCTCGAGGACGGCATGGCGGTCGGCGAGGCGCAGGGTCGACCAAATGCTTCGGTCATCAGCAACCTCGGCTATGTGCTGCGCGAACTCGATCGGCCGGAGGAGGCATTGACCCATTTCGAGCGGGCGGCCGAACTCAACCGCGCCGCAAACGACACCGGCTCGCTGGCCATCTCGACGAAGAACATCGGCGAGACCCTGATTCAGCTCGGGCGCCGGCAGGACGGAGACGCTGCACTGCAACAATCGCTGGCGGCGTATCGCGAGGCCGACATCAAGCCCAAGCGGCTCGAGCTCTATCCCGTGCTGGTCGAGAATCTCGAGCAGCTGGGTCGGTACACGGAAGCCCTGGCCATGATGCGCGAGTACCGTGAACTGACCGAGGAACTGGCATCGGCCGATGCCCAGGCAAGGGTCGCCGAACTGCAATCGGCTTTCGACCTCGAGCGCAGTGAGCGCCGGCTGGCCGAGTCCGAACGCGAACGCATGGCCGGGGAAGCCAGGTTGGCGGCCATGGAATCGATTCAAGTCCGCCAGCAGCACTATCGCACCCTTCTTCTCACGGGCGTGGCCGCCCTCGCTCTGATCCTGGTCTTGCTGCTGCGCCTGCTGCAGGTCCGAATCCGCGCCAATCGCCTGCTTGCGGAAAAGAACGGTGAAATCGACAAGCAGCGCAAGGCGCTGGGTGAGACCAACGTGTTGCTACAGCGACAAAGCTTCGAGGACGAACTGACCGGCCTGGGCAACCGCCGTTCGCTGCGCCACCTGCTGCAGTCGGAACTGCCCCGGGCGCTTGCTGAAGTGCCAGTGTTGCTGGTGCTGATCGACCTCGACCGATTCAAGGGCATCAACGACCGCTTCGGGCATCCGGTGGGCGACCGGGTACTCGCGCGCTTCGCCCGGGTACTCCGTGACGTTGCGCGCCCCGGTGATGTCCTGGTTCGCTGGGGTGGCGAAGAGTTTCTTTGGCTGGTTGCCGGCGCACGCATCTCCGATGCGTCGGAGCGATGCCGCAGCCTGGCCGACCAGCTTCGCGCCACCGACTTCGAAGCGCCCGGCAGAGATCTCTCCATCACCTGTTCGATGGGCGTATCGACCGTTGACTTGCGCGTGGACGATCCCTCAAGGGCTTTCGACCTGGCGCTCAAGATCGCGGACGCCGCCCTCTACGAGGCCAAGGATTCCGGTCGCGACAGCTGGACGGGCTTCGAGCGCCGCGCCGATGACCCCGGGATATTCGAAGGCTCGCTCGACATCGAATCGCTGGTGGCAAGCGGCGCCCTGGTGCGCAGGCATCTTCACGACGCAACGGCTCTCTCGTGAACCACGCCCGGTGGATTAGTGACCGCGCGTCGCGCTCGGACCCGTTCAGTCGCGGTAGCGTTCGCTCAGCGTCTGGAATCGCCTGAACAGGGATTCACGCTCGCCGCGCAGCAGTTCGACCAGTTGCGTTCGATCGAAGATCACCGTTCGCAACAGGACTTTGTCGCGGAAAGCCATGATGGTTCGGCGATAGCCCAGCGCGGCGAACCCGGTCGGCGGCAGCGCCGCAAGATAGGTCGCGATCCAGGGCGCGCTGAACTGGCTCGTTTGCCAAAGCCAGTAACCGAACAGCGCGTAGCTCGAGAGAAAGGCCAGGACACCGATTCCGAAGTACGCGAAGGTCCGCACGGCTTCGTCTCGAAAGAGCCGGGGAAGGAACGTCGTGACCAGGTAGGGCACGACATTGTGGACCAGCCCGAACAGGGCAACCGGGGCCATCACGAGGGCGAAAACCGTCATCCGCAGGCGAACCCAGCGTTCGCGCACCGGCTGGTCGAAGCGCTGCGTCAGGGCTGCCCTCAGCCGCGTCTGCGCCAGGTGATCCTTGTAGCGATCGAGGTGCTTGTTCAGCGCCAGCACGGAGCGCGGTTCATTCTCGAGCGCCCGGGACAGGACCGTGCTGATGAGGTTGCGCGACAGAATCCGCTGCTCCAACGCCCGTCCGGCGGCGTGGCTGGAACGATGGTACAGGCGCAGCAGTTGCCACACCCAGCGCCTGGCGAAAGACAACTGACCTTCTTCGGTCCGGGACGCTTCGTCATGATCGAGCAGGCCGGCCAATTCCACCGAGAACGCGGCCTCCAGGTCATTGACCATCCGTTCGATCCGCCGATCGGCAATATGCAGGGCCTGCCGACGAAGCACCCGCTGGACCTCCTCGATCATCGCCACCACGGCCGCTTCCTCATCCTCGGCGTAGCGCTGACGGTAATCGGCGACCCGGATCGGCCGGCCGAAACGCAGCAGCGCATCCGACGTCAGCAGGTCGCGCTGGTCGTGATTGATCCCCACGGGCACGATCACCAGGCCCAGCGAGAAGTCGTTGCGCGCCTCGGCCCCCAGGGCCATGCGGGCCACGCCCTTGCGCAACTGCCCCACCTGGGCCCAGGAGGAATTGCGGCCTTCGGGGAAGATGCCGATGCAACCACCGCCCTCGAGATGCTCGAAGACGCGAGCAAACGTCACCTGGTTGCGCTCGCCGGCATCGGCCGCTTCATTGGGCCGGTAGACCGGAATCGCCCCGAGCGAGCGAAACAGCGCGGCAATCATGGGCACGCGGAACAGGCCGCTGCGGGCCAGGTAGCGGATCGGGCGCGAGACCTGCGTGCTGAGCAGAACGGCATCGAGCACGGAGCCCGGATGGTTGGCCGCGAGGATCAACGGCCCCTCGGCCGGCACCCGGTCTCGCCCGGAAGACCGCACCTCGACGAAGTAAAGGTGGACGACCACGCGCAGGAATCGAATCAGGCCGCTGTAGAGGCGCATGCCTCCAGCATAGGGGTGATCAGGCGACACCGCCACCCGAGTTGAAGCGCGTTGGAGTAGCTCGTTCCCACCGGGCGAGATGCGGCATGCATCCGCCGGACCGCACCTGCGCCAGCCGGCCCCGGGCGAAGCCCTCACGCCTGATCGATGTCATAATCCTGTTCAATGAAGATTCCCGCCCGCTTGAAACCCCTGGCCGAAGACGGCCTGATCGACGAAGTGCTGCGGCCGCTCAAGAGCGGCAAGGAAGCCGACGTCTTCGTCGTTCGCTGCGGCGCCGAGAAGCGCTGCGCAAAGGTTTTCAAGGAAGCCAACGTGCGCGGCTTCAAGCAGGCCGTGCAGTACCAGGAAGGCCGCAACGTGCGCAACAGCCGGCGCGCCCGGGCGATGAACAAGCGCACTCGCTACGGCCAGAAAGAGCAGGAAAAAGCCTGGCTGAGCGCCGAGGTGGATGCGCTCTATCACCTGTCGGCCGCCGGGGTGCGCGTGCCGCGACCGCAGGGCTTCGTCGACGGCGTGCTGCTGATGGAGTTGATCGTCGACTCCGAGGGCAACGTGGCACCGCGACTCGACGGCATGACGATGAGCGCCGAACAGGCGCGGGACTACCATGACCGCATCATCGCCGAGATCGTGCGCATGCTGGCCGCCGGCCTGATTCACGGCGACCTTTCGGAGTTCAACGTGCTGGTCGACGAGACCGGCCCGGTCATCATCGACCTGCCGCAGGCGGTCAACGCCGCGGCCAACAACAGTGCCGCGATGATGCTCGTGCGCGACGTCGATCGGATGAAGCGTTTCTTCGGCAAGTTCGCACCTGACTTGCTGACGACCGAATACGGCAAGGAAATGTGGTCGCGCTATGCTTCCGGAGACCTGCATGCGGAAAGCGCGTTGACCGGCGTCTACCACCCTTCCGCCGACGATGTGAACCTGGGCGAGCTGATGGCCATCATCGATGCCGCCCGGGAAGAAGAAAGAGAGCGACTGGAGCGAATGCGTGAAGATGACTCGGATGAGCCCGATAGCGCTCAGTGAGCTTCGACCATGAACCCCGAAGAAGCCGTGCTGGCCCGGGAGTGGTTCTACCCCTTCGAGTTGCCCAGCGGCCGGGTCACGCCCACCTACAACGACGGACAACTCGACCCGGTTCACGCCACGCGGCTGCGGATGATGAACCAGATGCTCGACTGGACCTGGGGGCGGGAGCTCGACGGGCTACGCGCAGTCGACCTGGGCTGTCATCAAGGCTTCTTCGCCGCCAGCCTCGCGCAACGCGGCTGCCGGGAAGTCCTCGGCATCGACGCCCGCCAGTCGCTCGTCGATGACAGCAACCTCATGGCGAGCGCACTCGGTCTGGATAACCTTCGTGCCGTGCAATCCGACATCCACGCCGTTGACGCCGAACGACTCGGGCGCTTCGACATCGTGCTGATGTTCGGCCTGCTCTACCACCTGGAGGACCCGGTCGGCGCGCTTCGAATCGCGCACGCCCTGACCGGGCGCCTGTGCCTGATCGAAACCCAGGTCGCGCCGCACATGGCCGGTCCGGTGGATTTCGGACACCACACCTGCGTCAAGGACATGAAGGGCTGTTTCGGTATCGTCGACGAAACCGACGCGACCCATGTCGACGAGGCCGGCACCCGTGGCATCTGCCTGCTGCCCAGCACGCCGGCGCTGCTGTGGATCCTCGGCAAGATCGGCTTTAAACGCGTCGGCCTGGTCAAGCCGCCGCCCGACGCCTACGAACAGCTCAGTACCGGCAAGCGCGTCATGGTCGCCGCCTTCAGGGACTGACGGGCACCGGCCGAACTCTCCTTGGATAGAATGTCCGCACCCCATCGGAGCCCGCAACATTGGTCAGCATCTAGGAACTGAAGCCGGCTTTTCAGTCGCTCCTTCGTCCGCTTGTCGGGTGGATGGCCGGGGCCGGGATCAGTGCCAACGCCGTGACCGTGCTGGCGACCGCGCTATCGATTCTCGTCGGCCTGTCACTTTTCGCCTGGCCCGGTTCGGCCTGGCCGCTGCTTTTGCTGCCCGGATTCCTTTTCGTGCGCATGGCCATGAACGCGATCGACGGCATGCTCGCGCGCGAGCACGACCAGCAAACGCGCCTGGGCGGACTGCTCAATGAACTCGGCGATGTGGTTTCCGATGCCGCCCTCTACCTCCCGCTGGCCCTGGTTGCCGGCCTGCACCCGGCCCTGGTCGTTGTGATCGTCGTGCTGGGCATCATCGGCGAGATGACCGGGGTGATGAGCCAGGTGCTCGGTGGCGAGCGGCGCTACGACGGCCCCATGGGCAAGAGCGATCGGGCCTTCGTGTTCGGCGCGCTGGCACTCTGGGCCGGCCTGGGCGGCGCACTCGAACCCTGGGCCGACTGGGTGCTGGCGCTGGTCCTGGCGCTGTCGCTGCTGATGATCATCAACCGGGCAAGAGGCGCCCTGGCCGGGGATCGCTCGGCATGACGTTCGTCGGATTGCAACCGGTCGTGCTCCAGGCCCTGGGCGGCATCTTCGCCCTGCTTTCGGTCGCCAGCCTGATCGTCGCCGTCGTCGGCCCGCGCCTGTCGGACTCGGTTCGCGAGGAAGTGGTCGCCCGCATCCAGTCCTGGTGGCTGATGTTCTTCATCTTCGCCGTGGCCATGGCGCTGTCGCGCAACGTCTCGCTGGCGTTTTTCGCCTTCATCTCCTTCATGGCGCTCAAGGAGTACTTCTCGCTCGTGCCGACGCGACGGGCCGACCGGCGCGTGCTGTTCTGGGCCTACCTGGCCATTCCCGCGCAGTACGTCCTGGTGGCGATGGAATGGTACGGGATGTTCATCATCCTGATCCCCGTCTACGCCTTCTTGCTGCTGCCCATGCGCATGGTGTTGGCGGGAGAAACCCGGCACTTCCTGCGCGCGGCCGGCATCATGCACTGGGGCCTGATGGCGATGGTGTTCAGCGTCAGCCACGTCGCCTACCTCTTGGTCCTGCCCGAAGCGGTCAATCCGGGTGCGGGCGGCGCGGGGCTGGTGCTGTTCCTGGTGTTCCTGACCCAGTTCAACGATGTCGCGCAGTACTGCTGGGGCAAGCTGCTCGGGCGGCACAAGGCCCTGCCCACGGTCAGCCCGGGCAAGACCACCGAGGGCGTCGTCGGCGGACTCGCCACGACCATCGTGCTGGCCTGGCTGCTGGCCGGCTGGCTGACGCCGCTGTCGAGCATCGAGGCCCTGGCCGCCGGCGCGCTGATCGGCATGGCCGGGTTCATCGGCGATGTCACCATCTCGGCGCTCAAGCGCGATCTCGGCGTCAAGGACTCCGGCAGCCTGCTGCCCGGTCACGGCGGCATTCTCGATCGCATCGACAGCCTGATCTACACCGCGCCGCTGTTCTTCCACTTCATCCACTACCTGCACTACTGATGACCGCCGTCCTGCGCTGGCTGTTCTTCTCGGTGCTGGTCCGCCCGGTGGTCAGTATCGTGCTGGGCATGAACGTACGCGGCCGGGACCACCTGCCGAAAACCGGCCCGGCGATCATCACCGCCAACCACAATTCCCATCTCGACGCGATGGTGCTGATGTCGCTGCTGCCGCACCGGCTGCTGCACCGCGTGCGGCCGGTCGCGGCCGCGGACTACTTCATGAAGGGCCGCTTCTTGACCTGGTTCTCGACGAAGATCATCGGCATCCTGCCCATCGCGCGAAAGAGCGGAGCCGACGAAGACCCGCTGGCCGGCTGCTACAAGGCGCTCGAGGCCGGGCAGATCCTGATCATCTTCCCCGAGGGATCGCGCGGCGAGCCCGAGCAGATGGGGGCGTTTCGAGGCGGCGTGGCCAAGCTTGCCAGGCTCTACCCGGACGTACCGGTCACACCGGCGTTCATGCACGGCCTGGGCAAGGCGCTGCCGCGCGGCGAAGGCCTGCTGGTGCCCTTCATGCTCGATATCTACGTCGGGCCCGCCCTGCATGGCCGCGACGGCCACGATGACTTCCTGGTAGCCCTGCGCGAGAAAATCGAAGCCCTGGCCAGCCAGCATCAAACGGCTTCATGGGACTGAAGACTGCGGCCTTCTTCGGGAACTTGGAGTGGGATGCCGACACAGGGTCAGTCTCACCGATCGAGCAGGTTCTCGCCCTTTTCAGGCGTTGGTGCGAGCGCGGCCTGGTTTCGAATAACCTCGCCTTCCGGGCGGATCACGGCCTCGGACGGGGTCATGGCCTCGGCCGATTCTTCTGCATGGTCGACTGCCTGTTGCTCCACGAGTTGACGCTGTTCGGCCTGGATCGTCATACCGGCTTCCATCAGCGCGCGCTTGGTCAGCCGGATCAGGGAGGAGCGCAACTGCAGTCCGTTGGTTTTTCGTGAATCAAACCAGAATGACACCTTGATCAGAACGGCCGCGTTGCGGATCTCCTCGGCGAAAACCCACGGCTCGGGATCGACCAGGACCGACGGATGACCCGACACCACAGCCAGTCCAATCTCCTGGGTAGCGCTGATGGAGTCGTTGAGACCGATGACGACGCCGAACTCCATTCGCTCGTTGGGATTTGCCGAGAAATTTGTAATGTCGCTCTTGTAGATGGTCGCATTGGGAATCTGAACATGGTTGCCGTTCTGGGTCATCAGCACAGTGACCCGAGTCGTCATGCTCTGGACGAACCCGCGAGTGTTCCCGACCTCGATCAAATCGCCGGTCCGGAAGGGGTTCTGGGCGCTCAGGAAAAGGCTCGCCAGGAAGTTCTCGGTAATGTCCCGAAAGGCAATGCCCAGTGCAATACCAGCGAGACCCGTGCCGCCCAGAATGGCAAGCGCGACATTGGTCAATCCAGCCACGTGAAATACGCTATACAAGCCGGCAAGCAAAACCAGGACGCCACCACCCCGGGCGAACACGTCGGTCAACAACATGTTCTTTTCCCTGTTGCGCGTGAACCAGCGCAGTAGCCGGGTTACCAGCGCGCCCAGGTGCCAGGCCAGCACGAGAATCAACAGACTGAACAGGACATAGGGCAGGCTTCTCAGCACCGTTCTGCCGAGCTGGTTCAAGCCGCTCAGTGCCGGACCGAGGTCCCAGATCGCCGGCTCGATGAACTGGACGTTATTGACGACCGCAACCACGTCCTGGGTGCTGCGCGCCAGGTCGCCGGCCCACTGTCGATGGGCCGGGCGGCGGACCTCGCCATACAGGAAAGCAACCCCTTCATCGACCGTCACCGCCGGCTGCTCGTACCAGCCCGTTGCCACCAGAATGCGCTGAAGCCGCGCCGCGATGGCTTCATCGGAGGCTTCCGGCTCGATATCGACAGCACCGGGTGGCTCCGGATGCTCCTCCATCTCGGTTTGCGCAGAGCCGAGCACCTGGGTGGCCGCCATCGACACTCCGGGCAGGGCCATGGCAATGAAAGCCAGGACAATCGGGATCCGAATCATGCCGGGACTGCCTCCTGTCATTTGTCGGATGTCTCGGTCGTATCCATCAGCAGCTTGAGACAACCACCGTCAAGAATGTTGCGAGGCTGATAAGGATCGCAATTTCGAACCGTTCGATTGCGTTGGGCGGCGGCAGCTACCGGATCATCCGCCGCCATCCTAGCGACCCAGCGATTCAAGCATGCCCGATATCGTCGCTGCAGGCAATATACGGCTTGGGTAAGTACTCAAGCCGTTCAGTAGGTGATCGGAACGTCCGACGTGGATCGGGCTCAGTTCCTTCAGCAGCGCACAACCTTGTAATCGATGGGCTTGAAACGGAAATTGTTGGACTGCCCGGCCGAACATGCGGTCATCGCGACCAGCAGCGGCATCTCGGCACGCAGGCGCAGGTAGTCTCCTGCCTTGCTCCGCGGCGGCAGAACCTCGAATTCTCCCGTGTCGGCGTCGACCGCGACATGCATGAAAACGTTGAACGCGATTGGAATACGATCGACGCCGATATCGTATGGGGCCAGTACGGCTGCCAGATTGCCCTCGCAACCCGGACGCTCCTCGGTCTCTCCGTAGATGATTCTGAAGGTATCCTTCGAACAGGGCGTCAGCGTAAAGTCGTGTCGGCCGCAGGTGTCTTCCAGGATGGTGAACATCGGACGACTGCGGTTGGAGTAGAGCACATCGCCCGTGGTAAGCCACAGGCGTGAGGCATAGTCGAGGGATCGCCCCGAAGACAGGTACTCGCGAACGTCCGGATGCCCGAAGGCGACCACATCGCTCACTTGCTGGCCTTCGGGATCGATGATCACCAGTTCATCACCGGTCGCAAGCTCGACCGTCTGCGCGGAGCAGGGGGGAATTCTCGTTGCTTCCAGCCCGTCGGTCACGGCCGCACCTTGAATTTGACAGGACACTGCCAGCCGGCCCCGACCTTGCGGCCGCTGTACTGCCTGGCTTCACTTGCCTCGCCGAAATCCGCCAGGTTGGGATTGATGGAACCTTGCAGAGCGACATCGCGTGCCCGAGTGGCCTTCTGCATCTTCCAGTAGCGTCCATCCTCACGAAGTTTCTCGAACTGACGATGAGAATTGAACACCAGCACCGGGTGGCTGAAGCGTCTGGCAAGTCTCGACGCATGCGCGTGAAGCCCGATCACGAAGAACGGATGCCCCGCGACACTCAGGCAGAACAGAGGGCTATCGGAATCGTTGCTGACATCGTGGGCATAGTGATTGCCCGCCAGGGCATCGAGCCTGTGGGCTCGCCATAACTGCGCCCACAGCAAAGCCTCAAACTGAATCTCGTTCATATCGTCGGGTCCATGGAACATGGCGACGTAGGAATGCGCGATGTCCTTGTCGCAAGTGTCCGATTCGATCATGGCAACGAATCGAGAAAGCCCATCCACCAGTGGCTGGTCATTGTGCCTGTCGCCGAGTGTATCGAATTCGTGCGTTTCGATGGATCCGTGGGCCAAAGCCGACTTCGCGCCGACACAGGGATAGACGGCATCATCGATCAAGCCCAGAAAGCGCTCGCCCAAATCCGCAGTGGATATGCGTTTCGACGCGTCGACGCCGGGGCCTCCGGCAGCTTTCATCAGATTCTCTCCGGTTCGCATGTTGTCGGTGGCGACAGGAGACGGCCGGGAAAGCCCGCTTGCTCAACGCAGCCCGATGTATCTGAGGTAATGTCGAAGCTCAGTCCTGAACGCCCTCAGAACCTGTCTGCGATGGGAGACTAGCGTTCGTTGCAGCACACTGTCTGTGCGGGCACCCACATTGTTCGGGGGATGTTGACCCCGGGGGAGCAGGCCCGCGAAGGTGGAAAAGGCTGCCTGACACACGCTGTCGTGGTTCAGCCCGAATACCGGAAAGCCGGTCTGCTTATTCCCAGGCCGCGTGCATGGCCAGAAGTTCGGCCCGCGCGCGATAGGGGCAGTTGATGATCGCCATGCCGCAGCCGGTCATTTTTCCCAGCTGCTGTTCGGCGGGAAACTCGATTCGGAGGTCCAGCCATTGCTCGCTGTCGAGCCCGAGTGCTGCCGGCAAGGCATCCGGCGTGGTATTGCGCCCGTCGATGACCGGGTACCAGATGACGTAGACGCCGTGCGCGAAGCGCCGGAGTGCTGCGCGCAGCGCGGTCGCCATGTCCTCGAGTTCCGAGCGCAGTTCGAACGAGGGATCGATCAGCACCAACCCGCGGGCGGTGTGCGGCGGCAACAGCTTCTCGAGGGCCTTGTAGCCGTCGCCGGCGTGAATCCGGACGTGCCGATCGCCGGCGAATTGTTCGGCCAGCGCCTTCTGCTCGGCAGGATGGAGCTCGCACAGCACGAGTTCGTCCCGTGGGCGCAGCAGGGCTCGAAACAGCAGCGGAGAGCCCGGGTAGTAGCGCAGGCGGCCGCCCGGGTTGTGCGCCTCGACCAGCGCCAGGTACTCGGCTAGCGGACCCCGCAGCGGCCGGGCAGCCCACAAGCGGGCGATGCCTCGCTCGAATTCCCGGTTTTTCAACGCCGCTTCGCTTTGCAGGTCGTACAGGGCCGGGCCGGCGTGCGTGTCGACGAAAAGGATTCCCTTTTCTTTCGTCTGCATGGCACGGGCCAGCACGACAATAACGCTGTGCTTGAAAACGTCGGCCGGATTGCCGGCATGATAGCCGTGGCGATAGCTGAGCATGGTGTCGAATTACGCTACAGGGGGCTGCCAGTCTACATCGCCCCCCGGCTCGACCGCGGCCTTGCCATGGCCGTCTGGGCGACATGCTAACGTCGCAGCTGAACCCGAACTCCGAGCCGGCCATGCAGCGCATTTGTCTGTACCTCGCCGCGGCACTTTCGTCCGCCACCGCGGCGTCCGAGCAATACACGCCGGCCGAGATTCTCGACTGGCAGACGCAGTCCTTCAAAGGCCAGACCGACTACTCGCTCACCGGCGCCGAAGAAGCCGGCGCGGATCACGCGGCAGTTCGCGCCAGCTGCAGCAAGGCGACCGCCTCAGGGCTCGTACTCGAACGCGAGCACAGACTCGCCGACGCACCGATCCTGGAATGGCGCTGGCGCGTGGACGCGGTCTATTCCGGCCTCGACGAGACCAGCAAGGGCGGCGACGACTACCCGGCTCGCGTCTACGTCGTCGCCGAGCGCTGGCCGGCGTTTCGCAGCCGCGCGATCAACTACGTCTGGGCCAGCTCTCAGCCCGGCGGCGCCAGCTGGGAGAACGCCTTCGCAAGTCAGTTCACGGTCGTGGCGGTGCGCTCCGGACAGGAGCGCCTCGGCAAATGGGTGACCGAGCGGCGAAACGTGCTCGAGGACTTCAAACGCCTGCACGACCTCGAGCCCGATAACATCGACGCCCTGGCGATCATGACCGACTGCGACAATGCCGGCCAATCGGCCACGGCCTGGTACGGACCGATCCGCTGGCTCGGACGCGAAAATCCCGGCATCAGGTCCAGTACAGGCCGGTAACCGCTCCCGCAACCGCGCAGATCAGAGCCACGCTCAGAACAGAAGCGCCAGAAGGCGGTAGAGAACGTAGAATCCGGCCAGGAAGCCTGCTGCGACCGTCAATCGGCCCGGTGTCGCGTACCGGTACGCGAAGGTGAAGATCAGAACGT
Source organism: Wenzhouxiangella indolica (assembly GCF_042310355.1). NCBI lineage: Bacteria > Pseudomonadati > Pseudomonadota > Gammaproteobacteria > Chromatiales > Wenzhouxiangellaceae > Wenzhouxiangella > Wenzhouxiangella indolica. The sequence continues at coordinate 132,591 of NZ_JBHJMR010000004.1, forward strand.
AGATGAAGATGTTCGAAAGGCCGCGCAGCCAGGCGTGGATGCGAATATCCAGAAGATCGAGCAAGAGCGCACCGAGCAGCAGCACCGCCGGCAGCAACAGTCCGGCGCCGAGTTTCTCCATGTAGAAGCCGGTCGAATGCGACTTGCCGCTGCGATTGCCGTAGGCCGAAAGCGCGAATACCGCGCAGGCAAGCGGAATGCCGATGGTCAGCACCGACTTGGCCGCGTCGAGGAAGTAGCCGAACTCGAAGCCCCACCCCGAGTAGCCGGTGATGCGGGCAAACAGCGCCGCCAGGTAAACCGCGGCGGCGTAGACGGCCAGATCGATCAGCGCATGCGTGCGATCGCTGCGATGGCCGGGCTCGAAGAAGGCATCCGGGGCCGAAAAGACCGACCGGACGTGGTCCGGATAGCCTGGTGTTTCTTCGTATCTCGGCGTCGCTTCGCCGCGCGAGGGTTCGGATGCGTCGGCGGTCTGTCGACCCTCGTCTTGATTGCTCTCGGCCATGGGGGTTGTCCCGGATGTATGTTCTACTCCAAACGTGAAACGGTCGCGTTTCACGCCATGGGCCTTGCCGCTGGTGGCCGACTGCAGGTCGCCCAGGGCCGCGAGCATCGGCTCGAACCGGTCGGTCTCGATCATGTCCGCACCGCGGCAGCGAAGCGCGACGGCCGAATCGGGGTCGTCGACGACGTAAACCACCCACCGCCACTCGCCCGGCCAAAAGGGCCGGTCTCCTCCCGGAACACGCCTGGCCTCGACGAACAGGTAGTCCGGCGCCAGGCGCTCGGCCTTGCGTCTCGATGCCGCGTTCCAGGGCTTGATGACCAGGCCGATGGCCTCGGCGCCTTGTTTGCGCGCGATCGCCAATGCGGCGGCGTCGAAAGAAATCGTCACGCAGCGGGTCGTGGCCAGCTGCAGCGCGCTGCACACCGCGCCGACCACCGCGGCACAACCGAATTCTTGCAGGCTCTCGCGCTTGATCTCGACGAACGCCGTGATACCCGGGTACCGATCGAGCAGCGCGAGCATGTCGGCCAGGCGCGGGACGCGCTGCCGGGCGAACTCGGCGCCGAACCGGGCGGGCTCGCCAATGCTGCGCTGCGACAGCCTGTCCCAGTCCAGCGCGGCGATCGCCTCGTCGCTGTCGCCGACGCGGCCAAGCGATGCGTCGTGGACCACCACCGGCACCCCGTCCCGCGTCAACTGGATATCGAATTCCACAAAACGCGCGCCGGCTTTGAGTGCGGCCTCGACGCCGACGAGGGAGTTCTCGGGGTAGGCGTGCGGATAGCCGCGATGGGCAATCAGCCAATCGGCGGCTTCAGGCCGACTCATGTTTACGACCGGCGCGCGAAGCGACGGCGGATCCAGTCGTCGAGGCGCTGCTCGGCATCAGCGGGCGTCTCGAGCAGCGCCGCTACGAGTTCCAGCAGGACGTAGTCGGCGATATCCACCAGGCCGTGCCTGCGAATCTGGGTAATGGCGAAAACCCCCTCGCTACGCACGTTCCCGTCGTCGTCGGCTTCGGTTTCGAGTTCATCCCGGGCGATCGCCTGGCCGATGCCCCGATGATGCGAGTCGGCGCTGGTTGACGTGGTCACCAGATCACCCAGACCGGCCAGGCCGTAGGCGGTGCCCGGCTGGCCGCCCAGGCGCTGAACGATGGCTGCCAGTTCCGCCAGCGTCTCGGCGATCAGGAAGCCGCGCATGTTGTCGCCCAGGTCCAGCTCGTCGGCCATACCGATCAACGGTACATAGATGTTCTTCAGGATTGCCGCCCAGGCCGCGCCGTGCGGATCGCCGTGGGGCCTGAGATAGAGCGGGCTGTCGTCAAAAAGCGCCTTGGCGCGCTCGGCAATGAAGGCGCGGTTGGCCGCCGCCAGCGCGAAGCCGGCCCGCCCGCGATCGAGATCGTCGGCAATCATCGGCCCGTAGACCACGGCCCAGGCAGGCCCCGGGTCCGGCGTGTCGCCGAAATGCCGGGCGAAGATGTCGGCCGGCGTGCGACCTTCGTCATCCAGGCCCTTGGCAATCGTCAGGCACAGCGTGTCGGAAGCAAGGCAGTCGGCGAGTCGCCCGGCGAGTTCATCGTGCGGCGCGGCCGGCACCGCGAAGATCACCACGTCGCTGTCGGTCGCAAGCGACTCCAGCGGCGCGGACTCGCGGCCGGTCTCGAGGTCGCGCTCCCAGGTGGTCACGGTCGCGGTCCCTTGAAGCAGGGCCTCGAACATGCTGCCCATGGCACCCCGGCCGAGAATCAGCACTTGCGGGCGGGTATCGTTCGACATCCTGCGACCTCCTCGAGCATTCCTGGATTGACGGGATATGCGCCCACCGGGCCAGGGCGACATACCCGAATCTCCCACGGCGTATTCCGGAATCAGGATAGCGCGTCCGACACCCCGCTGCCGCCCTCGAGGATAGAATCGTGGGCGTGCCGAACAAGCGTGAGTCGATAAATTGAAGTTCGAGTTGACGGCAAGCCATCTGAAGGGCGCGCTGGACGAAATCGCCCGGCGAGACAAGCATATTGCGGCCGCGCTGGCGCAGGTGGGCTATCCCGCCGAGCGTCGCATGGGCGAACCCAGCTTCGAGCACTTTCTGCGCATCATCGTCGGGCAGCAGCTTTCGGTGAAAGCGGCGGCGACCATCTTCGGCCGGGTCGAGGCCGCGCTCGAAGGCGACTTCCGGCCCGAGCGGGTGCTGGCCATGAGCGACGAGGACCTGCGCGCGCTCGGCCTGTCCAGGCAGAAAATCGGCTATGCGCGGGGCCTGTCGCAGGCCGTCCAGGAAGGCGCTCTCGTGCCGGCCGCGCTGGCCGACCTACCCGACGACGAGGTCTTGGAACAGATCACCCGCCTCAAGGGCTTCGGGCGCTGGAGCGCGGAGATGTTCCTGCTGTTCTCGCTGGGCCGACCCGATGTCTGGCCCGCCGACGATCTCGCAATCCAGGCCGGCCTGCACCGCATCAAGAACATGCGCAAGCGCCCCGACCGAAAACGCACCGACGCCGTCGCTCGCCCCTGGCGGCCCTACCGAGGCGCTGTGGCGATCTTCGTCTGGCACTACTATTCGAACGCGCCGATGTAGCCATTCCGCATTGGGCCATAGACCGCTCGATCGGATGACTTGAGAAGGCCTTCCGGGCGTTCCATGGTCTCTATCGACGCCGATCGCACCGTTCCAGACCCACTTGCCGAAAGCTCGCCAGCGCGGTGTAACCCCTGCCAGCGATTTTTCTGCAGCGATGGCCGGGGCGAGGAAACCCGGAGCATCGACCCGGTGCACAATAGAGGCAAGCCGCAACCGGGAAACGCCATGCCAGTGCTCCAAGATCGGGTCTCCATCGAGTTCTCCGACCATTTGGCGCTAGTCAGCCTCGATCGACCGGAGAAATACAACGCCCTCGATCTCCCCATGATGCGCGCCCTGGTCGAGGCGGCCCGTTTGATTCGCCGCCAGCCGGATGTGCGCGCCGTGATTCTGTCTGGCCACGGCAAAGCTTTCTGTTCGGGTCTGGATTTCGCCAGCGTGAGCCGCCGTCCGGCCAGCGTGGTGAGGGCTTTCCTGCCCTGGCTGGGCAAGGCCAACCTGTTTCAGCGCCTCAGCCTGGCCTGGCGCAACCTGCCCATGCCGGTCATCGCGGTAACTCACGGCTACTGCTTTGGCGGCGGGTTTCAGATTGCGCTGGGCTGTGATTTCCGCTTCAGTTCACCGGAGTGCGAATTCTCGATCATGGAAATCGAGTGGGGACTGATCCCCGACATGGGCGCCTCGGTCACCCTGCGCGACCTGGTGGCACTGGATCAGGCGCTGGAACTCACGCTCACCGGGCGACGATTCAAAGCCGATGAAGCGCTGGATTTGAACCTGGTCACGCGCATCGATGAAGACCCGCTCGGCGCCGCCCACGACCTCGCCCACCGGATCGCCGAGCGCTCCCCCGATGCAGTCGCTGCAGCCAAGCGGCTGCTGACGTCTACCCGGCAGAGCTCCGAGCGGAATGCGCTACGGCGCGAGCGGTGGGGCCAGCTGGGCGTGCTGATGGGAGCCAATCAGCGCGAGGCCATGCGCGCCCGACGGGAAGAACGCCCGCCGCGCTTCCGTCGGCGACGATGACAAGCCGGACAACTGCGCGAGCGCCCGAACGCCGATCCGCTAGACGGCCTCTTGCAATCCGGCGACCGGTGTCAAAGAATGGCGCGCCGTACTGCCCATCCGAGGTTTGCATGCGCTTTTCCCTCCCTGATTGCTTTCGCGCCCTGTTCGCGCTGGCTCTCGTTGCCAGCCTGCTCGCCTGCAGCCAGCCCGAGCGCAGGCCCGAGCCGCTTGCCGGCGACGCAGCGGCCGAGGGGCTGGAGATGCAGCTGCTGCATTTCGCCGATATCGACGGCGGCGGTACCGGGTCGCTTGAACACGTGGCGGATTTCTCCGCCCTGGTGGCTTCCTTTCGCGCCGAGATGCCTGAGCGCACGCTGCTGGTCAGCTCCGGCGACAACTACATCCCCGGCCCGCTGTACCAGGCCAGCAACGACCCGGCCATGGCCGAGATCACCGGCTCGGCGGGTGTCGGCCGCGGTGAGATTGCGTTCCTGAACGCCATGGGCGTCGACGTTTCCGCCGTGGGCAACCACGACCTCGACGGCGGCCCGGAGGAGTTCGCCGGCATCATCCAGCCCGATGGGCGTGGCTGGCCGGGTTCGCGCTTTCCCTGGCTGTCGACCAACCTGGATTTTTCCAGCGAGCCGCAGCTGGCCGAGCGGGTCAGTCCGGACGGACTGGATGCCGATACGGTACAGGGACGGCTCGCCGGCTCGGTGGTGTTCGAAATCGACGGCCGTCGCGTCGGCGTGGTCGGGGCTTCGACCCCGACGCTGAACCAGATCACGACCACCGGCGAGATCGGCATCAGCCCGGCCGACCCGGACGATATCGACGCGCTGGCCGACATCATCCAGGATGCCGTGGATGAGCTGGTGGCCGACGACGTGAATATCATCGTCCTGGCCGCGCACATGCAGCAGCTGCAAGTGGAGCGGGCATTGGCCGAGCGGCTCGAACACGTGGATGTGCTCATTGCCGGCGGCTCCAACGCCATCCTGGCCGGTTCCGGCAGCGAACTGCACCCGGGTGACGTGGCGGTGGACGACTATCCGCTGGTCTACCAATCACCGCTGGAAGAACCCGTGCTGCTGGTCAACACCGGCGGCGACTATCGCTACCTGGGACGTTTGTTGCTGCCCTTCGACGACGAGGGCGTGCTCGAGATCGAGCGCCTCGATACGAGCCGCGCGGGTGTCTGGGCCAGCAAGGCCTCGGTGGTCGAAGACCGCGGCGCCGAACCCATGCCCGAAGTGCTGGCCATTCGCGACACCTTCTGGCGAATCCTGGAAGCAAAGGAAGGGCACATCCTCGGCTACACCGATCGATTCCTGGACGGACGCCGGACCATGGTGCGCACGCGCGAGACCAACCTGGGCCGCCTCTGGGCCCGGGCCGGCCTCTGGCTAGGCCGTCAGCACGAGCCCGAGGCGGTAATCGCCTTCCGCAACGGCGGCGGCATCCGGGGCTCGATCGGCGAGATGCGCGTGCCGCCGGGCAGCCGCGAGGCTCGTGAAGTCCGGCTTCAACCGCCGGCGGCCAATCGCTTCCGCCCGGAAGGCGGCATCTCGCGCCTGGACCTGGAGACCGCCCTGTCGTTCAACGGCGAACTGGTCGCCCTGACCCTGACCGCGGGCGAGCTCTACGACATCATGGAGTATGCCGTCTCCGGCATCGCGCCCGGCGCCACGCCGGGCTGGTTTCCGCAATTTACCGGCCTTCGCCTGGGCTACGATGCATCTCGGCCCGCCCGGCGACCGCTCGAGCCCGGTCAGGGTGATCTCAACCAGGGCGTCGACACCAACGGGGAACGGGTACGCGAGCTGTCGGTGGTGGCGCCGGACGGGACCACCACCGAGCTGGTCAGGGACGGCAAATGGGTGGGCGATGCCGACCAACAATTTCGCGTCATCAGCCTGGCCTTCCTGGCGCAGTGCGTGCCGCTCCCGGGCGAGAAGGACCGGCAAGCGGCGCCCTGCGGCGACGGCTATCCGCTGCGCGGCCTCGGCAATCCGCAGCGCCGCAATCTCGTCGGACTCGAGTATCCCGACGCAAGCATCGACTTTGTCACCCCCGGCACCGAGCAGTACGCCCTGGCCGCCTACCTGGCCGAGTTCCACGCCACCCCGGAGCAGGCCATCCAGCTTCGCCCGCGGCCGTCGGGCGAGCAGGCCTGGTTGATCGAACGCTCCGGCCTGCATCAGCAGCCGACGGGAGAGAAACCGTAGTACTTCGCAGTTCGACGGTTGCTAGTCGGGGCCGTCGAACACCAGCTTGCGGGAAACCAGGAAGTTGAAACTCATGCCGACAATGCCGCCGAGCCAGACGCCGAGCAGCGGCATGACGGTATCCCAGAAGCGCGTGAGCTCGGCCTGCTCACCCAGGAACACGACCAGGGCGAACACGCCGAAATTGAGCACACCACCGAGCGCGTGAACGCTGAAGAATCGCAGTAGCTCATCGATCAGCACCCGCCCCGACTCGATATGGTGGAAGGTGAAATAGCGGTTGAGCACATAGCCGGCCGACATCGCCGCAGCATAGGAAAACACCCGCGCGATATAGGCGTTGAATCCCGGCAGGTCCTTCAGCAGGTACAGCAGGCCGGCATCGATCAGCGCAATGGTGCTGCCGACGACGGCGAAGCGAAAGAACGTCGCGCGCGAACTGTGCGAGCGCACTCCCCGCTTGATCAGATTGTAGGAACTTCGTACCGGGATGGACCCGCCCTCGCTTGAAAGACCGGAAGCCCGGCCCGTCGCGGCGCCGAGAACAACGATTGTAGACTAGTGGACCATGCGACATCCCTTGCGCCGGCCGGTGTAAGGTTTTTTAGCCGTGGGTAACTATCCATAGTCAAAGACGACCGTCACACCAGAGGAGATATCGACCATGAAAGCGAACCGATCGAGGAAAGCGTTGGCAGCCTCGCTGCTTTGTCTTGTTGTCTCTCTTGCCGTGGCTGGCCCTGCCTTCTCCCAGGCATCTTCGCTACTGTGGAAGATCGAGGGCAACGGCCTGTCCGAGCCCTCCTGGCTCTACGGCACCCAGCACTTGATGTGCGGTGAAGACTTCATCATTCCGGAAGATGCCCTCGAGCGCCTGAAGACCAGCGATGGGCTGGTGCTCGAGATCGACCTTTCGGACCCGGCGATTCAGCAACAGATGATGCAGCTCTCACAGCTGCCGGAAGGCAAGCGCATTTCCGAGAGCATTGATGATGACGAGACACGCGACGAAGTTGAGGCGTTTCTCACCCGTCATTTCGGTGCCGGTCTCGAGCAGTTCGGCGGCATGCACCCGATCATGCTGATGACCATGGCAACCACGGCGGTTGCGGAATGCGAGCAGGCGATCACGTCGCACGATATCCACCTGATGCAGGAGGCGATGAAACTCGGTACGGAAATCAGGGCGCTAGAAACGGTGGCATTCCAGTTCAGCCTGTTCGACAAGATCCCCCTTGACCACCAGGTTCAGGAGCTGGTCTCCATCGTTCAGGATCCGGCGGCGGAACGCGACCAGTTCCGCCACATGACCGAGCTGTACCGTCGCCAGGACATCAGTGGACTCTATCGGCTGATCAGCGAGGATGAATTCATGCAGGCGCATAACGACCTGCTGATCGACGAACGCAACCGGACCTGGATTCCCTCGATGGAAGAGATGTCGCGGGAGAAGAGCATGTTCTACGCGGTCGGCGCCGGCCATCTGCCCGGCGGAATGGGCGTCATCAACCTGCTTCGAGAAGCCGGGTATACGCTGACGCCCGTCTCGGTGGAAGATCCGTCGTAGGGCCGCCACGCAGCGCAACGCGGGCTACGCGACCTGCTGGAGCAGCTGACCGAAAAGGAAGACGCCTGATCAAAGGCCGTCAGCCTGCCGCCAGTCGCCCCCGGCGCAAGGCCAGGCCGGCAACCAGCAGGATCAGCAGCAGCAGACCGTGCCAACCCAGCACCGGCACCGGTAACGCGGGCGGCTGGGCGCTGCCCGACAGGGTGATCGTATCCGGGCTGGAAGCCGCGTTGCTGACGATCGCGACCTCGTCGCTGAAGGCACCGCTCGCGGATGCGGCCGTGAATTCGATCGCGATTTCGCAGCTCTCGCCAGGCAGCAGGGTGACGGGCACCGCGGTGCAGCTGCCGCCGGTGACGGCGAACGGCATGTCGGGTTCGGCGAGTTCGCTGATGACCAGGTCGCCGGTACCGGTATTGCTTAGCGTAACGGTCTCGGCCCCGGTTTCACCATCCAGCACGGCGCCAAAGTCCAGTGATCCGGCAGTCAGTTCGACTGCGGGCGGCTCATTGGCGCAATCGACCTGCACATCGGTCACATCCGCACCGGAGAGCGTGCCCTCGCCATTGGCCACCGTACAGGTCTGGATCGGATCCTCAGGCTGGGTGAGCACGCTAATGCTGTAGTCCGTGCCATCATCTTGCGCCGTGAAAGTAAAGCCGCCGTCAGCCGTGACAACCTGATCGTCGCCGCCGTTGTTCTGCAGCACGACCTGATCGCCTTCCAGCCCCGAGACCGTGCCGCCGACCGTGAACTGATCGTTCGTGCAGGTGACCTCGACGTCGGTCACATCCGCGCCCGTCAGCGTACCCGAGCCATTGGCGACGCTACATGTCTGGGCGGGGTCGGCAGGCTGGATGGCCACCGCCACGTCGTAACCGCTGCCGTCGTCCTGGGGAGCGAAAGTGAAGCTGCCGTCGGCATTCAGAACCTGGTCATCGCCGCCGTTGTTCTGCAATACGACCTGATCCCCCGCCAGGCCGGAAACCGTGCCACCGACGGTGAACGTCAGCGTTGTGCAGTCGACCTGAACGTCGTCGGCATCGTCATCGACCAACGTGCCGCTGCCGTTGGTCACCGTGCAGATCTGCTGCGGCATGTCCGGTTGCGTCTCGACGGTGACTTCGTAGTCGGAATCCATCAGGAAACCGTCGGGAAACTCGAACGCACCGGGCGAGTCGACGGCGAGAAGCTGCGATCCATTGAGCGCCAGCTCCACTTCCGATCCGGAGCTGAGCCCGGAGACGGTACCGCCAACTCTGTAGAGCGGCTCGAAGTCCCAGACGAGGTTCTCGAGATCGGAATGCGAGATCGTGACGGAATCGAGATTGCCGCGGTAACCGACATAGTCAGTATCGGCGTTTCCGACGCTCACTCGCACGACAGGCTCGGAAGCATCGGGGAAGGCGAGGAAGAGGGCATTGGGAGAAGCCGCCGCAAAGTCGGAAAGCGTGCCGGAGAAGCCCTCACAGCCCGGCTCCCCTTCAATGTTATTGAATCCGGTCCACGTACCGTCCAGCAGGTCATAGGTGGCCCATGTGTCGCCGCTTGGCTGCGGCGCCGCCTGATGGAGCCGACAATCCGGTATTCCGTTGTTTTCGCTGTCGATGTAGAGATCGACGTACCAGCCGTCGGCCACGGAAGAACCACCGGCCTCGTCATTGTAGGTCGTGATCGACAGTGCGTTGAGCCCCGACACGGTCTGCCCCGAGTAAGGCGCGCTGCTGCGCATGAGCACGACCCGGGTGCCGGAATTGGAAATCTCCGCGCCCAGGCTGCCGGATCCCTGCGGCGGCACGCCCGGCCCGCTGACAAAATCAAAGGAAGCGCCGCTATCGGGGGGAGAAACGGCTACAGTCCACCCCGACAGGCTGCCAGGCTGGACCACGACTTCGGATTGCGCCCTGGCGTCGGCCGGCAACAAGCTCGTCAGACAGCCCGCCACAAGCAGCAAAGTGAAGAGTCGAACGTAGTCCCGCATCACGGATTCCCCTTTCTCGAATGAACCGCCCGGTTCGACGGCCAGCGCGAGGGGCCGTAGAGGCAGGCAGAAAACACCACCAGCCTCTCCGTGACTGGGAGCACGTGGCGCAACATGGTAGAGAAAAGTCCGGGCAAAGTCGACCAACGTTCGGTGCAAACCGGGAAGCGACAACATCTTGTCCTGCCGTTCTCAAACCCGGTTCCGGGCGATACGCGCACCTGGGCGTCACCCGCTTGGGTGCCAGGAGAAAGCTTCCGGTTCGCGTTGAAATCAGGCGCCAGGCATAATCGACGCCGAGGTCCTAAGTGGTGTTCGCGATGCGCAAATCGATTCTGCTGCTCAGCATTCCGGTGCTGCTGGTCCTCGCCTACGCGGTCTACCTTGCGTTCGACGCCGGCGAGTTCCGCAGCGTGGACAACCTGCACCCGGGCCAGTGCAGCAGGATCGCCGGTGTACCCGGCGCCGAGGACATCACGCTGCATCCGGATCGGGATCTTGCGCTTGTCTCGAGCTTCGACCGCAGGGCCGCCTTGGCCGGCAATGTCCAGCCGGGCGGCATTTACGCCTGGGCGCTGGACGGCTCGATGGCTGAACCGGCCAACCTGACACCCGATGCCGGCACTGATTTCAGGCCGCACGGCATCTCGCTGTTCGTCGGGGCCGATGGCCGTGCGACGCTGTTCGTGGTCAACCATCCCGGCGCGTCCTTGTTCGGCGAGCAGCCCGACGAGCCCTCTGGACCGTCGCATACCATCGAGGTCTTCGATCTGGATGGTCTGCGCCTGGTTCATCGCGAAACCCTGGCGGACGAATCGATGATCAGCCCCAACGACATCGTGGCCGTGGACAATCAACGCTTCTACTTCACCAACGATCATGGCAGCGATCCGGGCTGGAAACGAACCCTGGAAGACTACCTGCGGCTGGGCTGGGCCAACGTCGTCTATTTCGACGGCGAAGCATATCGCGAGGTGGCCGACGGCCTGAGCTATGCCAACGGCATCAACCTCTCACCCGACGGGACGCGGCTGTACGTTGCCGAAGTCACCCGCAGTCGCATCCGCGAATACAGCCGGGACGGGCAAGACGGCGGCCTGGCGGAGCTTCGCCGTTTCGACGTGGGTTTCGGGGTGGACAATATCGAGGTCGATCCGGACACGGGCGATCTGTTGCTGGGCGGCCACGTCAAGCTCTTGACCTTCACCCGCCACGCCCGTGACGCAACGGTTCTTGCACCGTCACAGGCCGTGCGAGTCCGGCTGGGCCAAACACCCCAAATCGAAACCCTGTTTCTCGACGACGGCGAGCTGATCTCCGGCGCCAGTGTCGCCACGGCACGCGACGAGCTGTTGCTGGTCGGATCGGTGTTCAAGCCGCACATGGTCGTTTGCGAAGACAGCCCCGACTGAAAAGCCGGGCGCCTGCCTCAGTCGGGAACCTGGGAATGGCCTTTACTGCGACCTCGAGAAGTCGCGACCGGTATCCGGTCGCAGACAACATTCCCGAATGCTTCAGCCAGCGTGCTGCTTCAGGTACTGCGCAATCTCGTCCTTCAGGTGGACACGACGTTCCCGCGCGTGCCTCTCGGTGTCGGAGCTGACCGCCTCGACCTCCGTCTCCATCCGGTGGACCTCGCGATTGAGCGTGTGATATTCGTCCGCCAGTTTCTTGAAGTGAGAATCGGTCGTTTTCAGATTGTGGATCGTTTCCGTATATTCGGGAAACTCTTCGGCCAGTTCGTGCGGGGTATGCGTCATTTCAGAATGCCTATCTTGGAGTTTGAGTTCGTGGCCATCGGCGTATGGCTCATACTAACAAGACGACTCGTCCATCGGGCCCACTGCAAAGAATCCCGGCACCGTTCTCGGCGCCGGGATCGGGGGTCTGGCAGAGTCGCCCAACGCGTGAATCAGGCCAGGTCGAAACGGTCCGCGTTCATCACCTTGGTCCAGGCAGCGATGAAATCCTGAACGAACTTTTCCCGGTTGTCGTCCTGGGCATAGAGTTCGGCGTAGGCACGGAGGATCGAGTTCGAGCCGAACACCAGGTCAGCGCGGGTCGCCGTCCACTTGACCTCGTCGGTCTTGCGGTCGCGCAACTCGTAGAGGTTGCTGCCCTTGGGCACCCAGCGATTAAACATGTCCGTCAGGTTGACGAAGAAATCGTTCGTCAGCTGCCCTTCCCGGTCGGTGAACACGCCGTGCTTCGTGCCGCCGTGATTGGTGCCGAGGATGCGCATGCCGCCGACGAGCACCGTCATTTCCGGTGCGGTCAGACCCAGCAGCTGCGTGTGATCGAGCATCATCTCCTCGGGGGTGACGACATAGTCCTTCTTCTGCCAGTTTCGATACCCGTCGGCCAGCGGCTCGAGGTACTGGAAGGAATCGACGTCGGTCTGCTCATCGCTGGCGTCGCCGCGGCCCGGCGCGAACGGCACCTTGACATCGTGGCCGGCCGCCTTTGCGGCCTGCTCGATGCCCACGCTGCCCCCCAGCACGATCACGTCGGCCAGGCTGACACCGGTGTCGGCGGCGATATTGTCATAGACCGACAGTACGCGGGACAGGCGCTCGGGCTCGTTGCCTTGCCAGTCCTTCTGAGGCGCCAGGCGAATGCGGGCGCCGTTGGCACCGCCGCGATAGTCCGAGCCACGGAAGGTCCGCGCGCTGTCCCAGGCGGTGGCGACCATCTCGCTGATCGACAGCCCGGACTCGGCGATCTTCGCCTTGACGGCGTCGACGTCATAGTCGGTGTTGCCGGCCGGAACGGGATCCTGCCAGATCAAGTCCTCGTCGGGCACTTCCGGGCCGATATAGCGCGACTTCGGGCCCAGGTCACGGTGGGTGAGCTTGAACCAGGCGCGGGCGAATACTTCGTCGAAGTACTCGGGATCGTTGAAGAGCTTCTCGGAGATCTTGCGGTACTCCGGGTCGACCTTCAGCGCCATGTCGGCGTCGGTCATGATCGGGTTGAGGCGAATCGAGGGATCCTCGACATCGACGGGCATGTTCTCTTCGGCAATGTCGACCGGCTCATACTGCCAGGCGCCGGCGGGGCTCTTCTTGAGCTCCCATTCGTGATTCAGCAGCAGGGCGAAGTAGCCGTTGTCCCACTGGGTCGGGTGGGTGGTCCAGGCGCCTTCGATCCCGCTGGTGACGGTGTCTCGGCCGATGCCGCGGCTGACATGGTTGTTCCAGCCCAGGCCCTGCTCTTCAACGTCGGCGGCCTCGGGTTCAGGACCGAGATTGGCCGCATCACCGTTGCCGTGGCACTTGCCAACAGTATGGCCGCCGGCGGTCAGGGCCACGGTTTCCTCGTCGTTCATCGCCATGCGCTCGAAGGTAACGCGCATGTCGCGGGCCGTCTTGAGCGGGTCCGGGTTGCCGTCAACGCCCTCGGGGTTGACGTAGATCAGGCCCATCATCACCGCCGCGAGCGGATTCTCGAGCGATTCGCGGTCGCCGGAATAGCGGCTCTCGGGATTGTCGCTGGGCGCCAGCCATTCCTTCTCCGAACCCCAGTAGGTGTCGGTCTCCGGATGCCAGATGTCTTCACGTCCGAAGGAAAAACCGAAGGTCTTGAAACCCATCGATTCGTAGGCCACGTTGCCGGCCAGGATGATCAGGTCGGCCCAGGAGATGCTGTTGCCGTACTTCTTCTTGATCGGCCACAGCAGGCGCCGCGCCTTGTCCAGGTTGGCGTTGTCAGGCCAGCTGTTGATCGGCGCGAAGCGCTGGTTGCCGGTATTGCCACCGCCGCGGCCGTCGGCCACGCGGTAGGTGCCGGCCGCGTGCCAGGCCATGCGGATCATCAGGCCGCCGTAATGACCCCAGTCGGCCGGCCACCAGTCCTGCGAGTCGGTCATCAAATCGGCGAGGTCTTTCTTCAGCGCATCGACGTCGAGCTTCTCGAGCTCTTCGCGGTAGTCGAAGTCTTCGCCCAGGGGATTGGTCTTGCTGTCGTGCTGGTGCAGGATGTCCAGGTTCAGGGTCCTGGGCCACCATTCCATGTTGGAGTTGCCCACGGCCGTGTTGCCGCCGTGCATCACCGGGCACTTGCCTTCGTTCGTCATGTTCACTTCTCCAGTTCGGGTATCGCGTGCAGCAGTGGAGCCGTCGCTGACTGCCCACCACCATTAAATTTAGATATGGCTAATATACAGGAGTGTGGACCTGGGCCCAATCTGAATTCGAGATGACCTCGATAGCCCAAAGACATCGCTCTGCCGCTACGGATAGATATCTCCACTAACATAAGGCTATGCTAATATATAGGTAGTTTCGAGAAGGAGTGCATGCAATGTCATTGATTCGAGTCCTTCAGGTTCTGTCGCTTTCCGCCTTCCTGGCGGTCGGTTTCAGCACCTTCGCCGAGCAGCCGGCCGAGCCGGCAGCCGACAAGCTGGTCATTCTCTCCAGCGATTCTCTCCAGACCCAGGGCATGGCCCTGGTCCTGGCGACAGCGCTCGAGGCCCGAGGCAACTCAATTCATGTCCTGCTGTGCGACCAGGCCGGAAAACTGGCAGTCGACGACTACCAGCCGGAATCACTGGCACCACGCGACATGACGCCGAAGGATCTCCTAATGGGCCTGATGGACAAGGGCGCTACCGTTCAGGTATGCGCCTTGTTCCTGCCCAACAGCGAATACAGCGAAGCCGATCTGATCGACGGGGTGACGGTCGCCATGCCACCGGAAATTGCCGGCCTGATGGATCAACCGGACACGCAAGTCCTCATTTATTGACGGAGTCAATGACGGGGCAGTCGCTTCCAGACCGCTGGAGGCGACGAATCGGGTGGCACCCCGCAAATCAGGGGTGCCCGCATCCGGGGTGAATCAGACGGCATCGATGACCCGCTGAAGCCCTGCCCTGACTTCGCCGGCAATCTCCGCGAGCTGCGGATTTTCCACCGCCTGCATGGAGGCCTGTGGATCCACGGCGGAGACTTCGACCCGGCCGTCTTCGAGCTCGCGAACGATCACGTTGCACGGCAGCATCGTTCCGATTTTCGGCTCCCGGCTCAGTGCCTGCCAGGCCATTTCAGGGTTACATGCGCCCAGGATTGTGTAGTAGCGCATGTCACGATCGAGCTTCTTTTTCATGGTTGCCTGGACGTCGATCTCGGTCAGCACGCCGAAGCCCGCTTCGGAGAGGGCTTCCACTGCGCGTTCGCGCGCCCGGGCGGGCGTCGTATCCAGAGTCTTGCTGATTTCGTAGCTCATGGATCAAGCATGAACGCCGCGCCGGCCGAAGTCGGTGCGCCGTCGCACCAAGGGCTGCAACGCCAGACTCCGGTGGGTCGCTGACCGGGACTGAACCGAGCCCGCCCAGACAATCCTGGGCGTCCTGGTTTTCCCCTGACCAGCTCTCGACTCAGCGCTTTCCCCGTATCACCCCGATGATGAGGAGCAGGATCACCGCGCCGATCACGGCCGTGACAATGCTGTTGAGGATGCCGGTGCCAATGGACACACCCAGCTGGCCGAAAAGCCAGCCGCCGATGACCGCGCCGACGATACCGACAATGATGTTGATCAAGATGCCCTGACCACCACCCTTGACGATCAATCCTGCGAGCCAGCCCGCGATACCGCCAACGATCAACCAGATCAGAATCCCTTCCATAACAATCTCCCATGAAGTGAGTGGGCGGCCTTGACCGTGCTATGGCAACGCCTGACTTGACGGTAATCCCTTTATCGAAGTGTTGCAAGCCGCTACCCGGATTCTCGAGCTTCGCCGGCTCATCGATCGCTCGGCTACTCATGCTGGCGGCGGAATACCCACTCTGATACAGTTTCCATGTTGAGCAGATGGAGTGGTCGACAATGAACCTTGGAAAGTGGTTCGTATTCGCTATTGTCGCGTCTTTGGTCGGTGCCATCATCTGGGCGACATGGGGCGCATCACCAAATAGGGCATCCGAGGACCAGACAGCCCAATCCACACCGACAGCACCGCAGCCGGCTGTCGGAGGGCCAGAGAATGTTGCGTCGGACCCGGATTCTGATTCAAGCCCGGCACCGACTACCGGTGAAGCAAGAGCCAAGGCGAAGCGTGACCGACCTTCGGTTGAACCAGACAGCCGGCTAGCCATCATGCGCGATGCGGAAGCTGCCTCCAGCGCGGTTGAGCGAGCCAATGAACTGGAGCGACTGGCGGACAGAGAGCCGGTGCTCGCCGCGAGAAAATTGCTGGAACTGGCCGCATTCTGCTCACCGCGGCACGTGGATGCTCAGGAGAGGCTCGACGCGCCGCCCGAACTGCTGAAACAACGGCGAAACTGGTGTGCAGGCCTGAGCCTTTCTACAGAGGCGATGAAGGCCCGGCTCGAAGAACTGACGCAAATCGACGAGGACCTGGAAGGGGAAGCGGCGCAAGTCGAGCGTTTGGCGCGGGACCCGTATCTCGGCCGGCAATATGAGATGGAGGAGGAACTCGCCAACGCCACAGAAGATAACCGCAGCGACCGGTTCACAGAGTGGGTGCGCCAGGCGCGCGATTTCGACGAGATCAACAACCTCCTGACATTGAATATGCTGCATGCCCAGGAGAACGGTGGTCGGCCTCTGTGGCGACTGGGCGCGGAGACCCAGAGCCGGCTGTACCCTCAGGCAGAGTTATTGCAGGCGCAAAAGGTTGCCATCATTTTGTTCGGCTGCCAGAGATTCGGCGGCTGCGAATCGGGGCAGTATATGACCATGCTCATCTGCACGGCCGGCATCTTCGGGCAGTGCGGAACAGGGAGCTCCCTCCTCGAGCATCTTTACCTGACAACGACGCCGGCCAACTACGGCCTGGCCGGAGAGGTCCTGGCGAGGATCTGAGGCCGCCTTTTTGGTCTGGGCTCCCGGAACGAGAACAACCACAACCTTTTTGAATCCCATGCTTTCTGGTTTTGCCAGTCTAATGGAGGCCGACTTGCACACTCACCCCCCCGGCTTCTCCCAGAGCCGCGGCCTCTTCGTAGCGCTTGTCTAGAATGGCTCGAACAATCTGCGCAATGTTGCTGTCAGAAGGCTGCTCCGATCCGCTGAGCGAAGCCGCAAACTCGTTCATGGCTTGGACCGGATCGACTTGCCAGTCGAGGTGATAGCTCACGTGAATCAACTCTGTCCGGTCCTTGCGGGGGCTTTGAACGAAATACTGAATATGAATTATCTCACTGCGCTGCGATATCTCTCCGAGAATGAGAGCACCCTGTCTGCCGGGTATGCGCATCAATTTCGTATCCTCGCCTGCCATCACGAGCACTTTCGCGGACAGTTGATGTACAACGTTGATCACATCATCTAATTTGGAGTTACGAACACACTGCAAATCCTCTCTACCTAGCTTGAGTCCGCGGTCCAGCCAATCTATAAGATTTCGACTAGTCGACGCGTGCTCCGAGAACTCTTCGAGTTCCGACAGGCGCTTAAAGTGGGCAGTCAGGTCGATACTGGAGAAGAGGACTGATCCTGTGGGACCGCGGACTGACGCGATGCCTCCCGGAATAAGCACCACAGAATCAAACTGCATTTCTGGAAGAGGCAGGGAGACCTTGCTCCACTGTAGAGTGCGAAGAGAACGCCGGTCGTCCGCGGGTCCTTGAGGAGTCGCTTGGACGCGCGACGGCCCAGAGCGAGCATCCGAAAGATCCGCGCGGATGCTTCTACACTCTTCCAACCAAGCATTCATCGTAGTGACACGCTCGGCAAAGGATTCGCCGGCCCAAGGCTCTGGTAGAAACGTGCTTGTCGCCGACTTGGCAGGCGCCTGAATAGCGATGACGCTCAGCAGAATGGGGAGATAACGCATCAGCTTGGTGATAATTGAGAGCAACTCACCCCTTGAAGAATGGGGTGCCCGTGAATTTAAAGACTTCCCACAGCCCGGACGCCGCGGTTCTCCAGTTTAGAGGTCTAGGGACCTAGCGACAACATTCCTTCGTGACATGGCCGCGTCGTCAGTTAATCAGAGAGGAGCAGGCCAGCCTCTCTCATTGCGTCAGCCTCGGCGCGCAACTCTCTTTGCCACTCAGGTAGGTCCTTAAAGTTACTCCCTGAAGCAGGTCGATCAGGATATGCACCAGGATAGGCAGCAATAGCGAGTTACTGGCCAGGTACAGCCCGCCCAGTGCTGCGCCTAGCAGCGCGGTTCGAACGATTCCGGCCAGGCCTTGGTACGCATGCTGAAGACCAAACAATAACGACGCCAGAACGATGGCCCACCCGGTGGGCACGACCGCTGCGAACACCCAGAGTAAGTAGCCACGATACGCCAGTTCCTCGGTAATGCCCGCAGTCACCGACATCGCCGACCAGGCTCGGCGTTCAGCAATGCCGCGGGGCATGAAATGGGCCAGGGAACCCAACGCCTGACGAACCCTCTCGCGCTGCTTCGGCCCGGCGTGGCGGGCCGAGTGCAGACCCCAGAGCAAGGCGCCCGCCAAGCCCGCGGCGACCAGTAGCGCCCAGGGAAGCAATGGGCCGCTTGGCCACCGGATACCCAACTCCGCCGGTTGACGCCCCAGAAGCAGAAACAGGGCCATTACGGTAAACGCGACCAACCAGGCCTGCACCATCGTTGATCGATACAATGCAAGCCGCGGCGCACCCTCGGGCGACGCGCAGCTGGCCTTGAAGCGGCGCCATTCGACCGCCCCGAGTATGGGTAGTACGCCGGCGATGGCGGCAAGCACAAGCAGGTCGAAGATGGAAATCTGGTTCATGCTGCTCTATTATTCACGTTACGGTGAACATAGAATATTCACGCTAACATGAATAGTCAAGCGCCTCCAGAAAAGGCCGATGTGTACGTCGTCACGACGCTGGAACAGGCGCGTTTGCTGGCCGACGAATTCAAGCTGAAGCTCCTGCAAGCGTTTGCTGAGCAGGCAACGACCGTCAAGCAAGTAGCCGCGACACTGGGCGAGAAGCCAACGCGGCTGTATCGCCATGTCGATGCGTTGCTCGAGGCGGGCCTGCTGCAGATTGTCCAGGAAATTCCAAAGCGCGGCACTGTCGAACGCACGCTTCAGGCGGTAGCCTCACGCTTCGAGGCCGACCCCTCGTTGTTCGATACCGGCTCAGCTTCCGAAGACCATGACCCAATCCGCGATCAGTTCCGAGCCGCCGCAGATTCGTTTGTGGAGTCACTCTCGGCGAAGGAAAGTGCGGACGAGCGCCTCGACCCGATCTGTCTTCGCATATTGATCCGGGGGGCAACACCTACCCGACTCAGGGAATTGCGCGCAATGTTGGTCGACTGGATCGAGCTGGCCTCAATGGACCAGTCAGGCCGGGAAGATTCGGGCGAAAAGGATTCGCGTTCGGCCAACGCAATGATCGTGTTTCATGAAAGCTGAGAGGACTGAGCGTAGGCGTTGATCCGATCAGGCCGCACTTATGCCCAGACCACGCCCATTACGCCCCTCTCCGCCCCGGAATACTGCAGACATCCGAAAACCCTTGCGGCCCGCACGGCGTGGCGCTGCCTCATTCTAGGGTAATCCCCCCCGTTTTTGGTGCGGCTCAGAAGTAGAGCCCAGGCCACAAGGGCCAACTTCTGTTTCGGGTGATGCCACCCAAAGCCATGTTCGGCCGTTCGTGATCGTAGATCTAGAGCCATCGCGTTGCATACTCGCGCACCAAACCGTCGCTGCCCTGCTTTCTGGCAAAATCAGGTCAGCCCGGACCGGTAACTCCGAGAGCACGGCAGTTCAGTGCCGTCGACGAGCTTCAGCCGCGCGTCGCCGCTGTCGAGCGGCTCGATTTCGGCGACCCGGTCGATCCGGACCAGGAAGCTGCGGTGCACCCTGCGGAATCGCGTGGGGTCGAGCCGTTCGACCAGGCCTTTCATGGTACTGCGGAGTGGGTACTCGCGCCCGCCGACGACCAGGTTGACGTAGTTGCCAGCGGCCTGCGCGTAGTCGATGTCGGCCGCCGGCACCAGAAACTCGCGGCCCAGCATCTTGACCAGGAAGCGTTCCGAATAGTCCCCCAGGCCTTCAGCCGCGGCATCGCCGGACGACCGTTCGAGCCGACTGTCCGGTGGCGCATCGAGCCAGCGCGCTTCGCCGGCCAGGCGCCGGAGGATGAAGCGATAACCCTCGATGAACAGCACGACGCCGGCATAGGTTCGAGCATCCTTCAGGTATTCGTAGACCAGCTCGCTCGGCCAGTGCCCGAAATCGTAGTTGCCGCCGACCAGGCGATAGGCGGCCTCGCGCATCGCGACCATCAGGAGCACGTGCGCCAGAGAAAACGCAACACTGGCGATGACATGACCGACCAGCCATCGTGCGGGATGCGACCAGCTCCAGGACCAGTGGCGCGTGAACACCACCACCGGCCACACCAGCAGCAGTAGCGCCAGCGCGCTCGAGCACTCCCAGACAATCGGCTCCCAGCGCTCGGTCGGCCCGCCGGCCTCGAGGTCGAGCACACGGACCACGCTGTTGGCGACAGCGTTGACCAGGTACAGAACGATCCAGAAACCCCATTCGAACCGAAGCCGACGGGGCGCGTACCAGTTCAGTATCGAGCGGGAATTTATTTGCATCCGACGATGGTAGCCGAGCTTCGTCCCGCAATTCGACGGTTGGTCCCTCCGGGCCCACGATTCGTCCCCAACTGCTTGCCGGTGAGCCTCGGCCGCACGACGATGGCTTCAACTCTCCACGCGTTCCGATCATGAACCGACTCACCCCATCCGAACGACGCCACGACGTCGATGCCGTCCGAATCGGCGCGTTCGCGCTGCTGATCCTCTACCACGTTGGCATGGTCTACGTGGCCGACTGGGGCTTCCACATCAAGAGCCCGAGCGCCATGGAGTGGCTGCAGTGGCCGATGGTGGCGATCAACCGCTGGCGGATGCCGCTGATCTTCCTGGTCTCCGGCCTGGCGCTGGGCCTGAGCGCACTGGCGCTGCGCCCCGGCCGGATGGCGCTGCGCCGCACCGGCTTGCTGCTGGTGCCGCTGGTCTTCGGCATGCTGGCCATCGTGCCGATCCAGGCCTGGGTGGAAGCGCGCGCCAACGGCGCCTTCGAGGCCGGCTTTGGAGCGTTCATGCTGCGCTACCTGCAGCTGCGGCCCTGGGCCGGCGGCGGCTTCGCCGGCGCCGAGTTCGGCGTGACCTGGAACCATCTCTGGTACCTGGCCTACCTGTGGACCTACACCCTGGCGTTGGCGGCCGGCCTGACCGCTCGGCGAGCGATTCGGCACCCGAACACCGGTCAGACGCCAGCGCCCGTAGGACGGGCGGGCATCGCGTGGCTGGTTACGCTGCCCGTGCTGTGGTGGTTCATCGTGCTCTACGCACTCGAGCCGCGCTTCGGCGACACCAAGTCGCTGCTCGACGACTGGGCCCAGCACGCGAAGTACTTCCCGGTGTTTGTGTTCGGGTTCTGGCTGGCCCGGCGGCGCGCATGGTGGACGGCCGTTCGCGTTTATCGGCGCATTCCGCTGGGCCTGGCGCTGACCGGGCTGGCCATCTACATGACGCTTCGCATCGCCGGGCGCGCACTGCCGCCCGGGGAACTGGCCGCGCTGCCCGACCTGAACTGGCGCGCGATCTCCGACGGCGCCCACGCGCTCTACGCCTGGAACGCGCTGCTGGCGATTCTCGGCTACGCCGCGACGTGGCTGAACCGGCCGAGACGCTGGATGCCGTACGCCAACCGGGCGGTGTATCCCTGGTACATCCTGCACCAGAGCCTGATCGTGCCGCTCGCCGCATTGCTGATTCCGCTGTCCCTGCCCGGCGCCATCGAGGCCATGCTGGTGCTGACCGGTACCGTTGTCGGCTGCGCCGTGCTCCATCATTTCGTTGTGCTGCGGGTCCGCTGGCTTCAGCCGCTCATGGGTGTTCGAATCCAACCGAAACCGGAGAGCCGACCGACGGGCAGCGGGTCCGTGGCATGAACGGCACAGCTCGCCTGTTCTTCCGCCTCGGCCATCTGCTTGGGCGGTCGAGTTTTCGATCGCCAGTTTCACCGGACAGGTCGCGCTGTCCGAATTTGTCACTGATGCGGCGCATTCGAGATTCCGAGTGCCGCTACTACCGGGCGATCAGCGCTACCATAGCGAGCGTGTCTTCGGGATGGTGCGCCCAAGATGAAGATCGTTGCTGCAATCCTGGTTTGTCTTCTCGTCGGCGCCTTGGCGCTGGTGGTCCTGCTGATGATGGATCGGCGCTCGGATAGCGCTGAATGGCAAAGGCTCTCGGCGCTGCAGCCTGCCACGCCAGAGCGCTTTGCCCCGGAGATGGTCGCCGACCTGCCCGAGCCGGCACGCCGGTATTTTGGCTATGTGATTCGGCCGGGCACGCCGATACTGCCGGTGGTCGAAATCGACATGCGCGGGCAGTTCAGCCTCGGCAGCAAGCAGGACTCCCGCTACCAGCCAATGGCGGCGAACCAGATCCTGGCCGCACCCGAGGGTTTCGTCTGGACGATGCGCACACGCGACGGCATGCCGATCTCCGGGTCCGATTCCGGGCGTTGGACGCGCTTTCGGATTCTTGGGGTGATCCCCGTGGCGCGGCTCGGCGGCGATCCGGACCATACCCGTTCGGCCTTCGGGCGCTACGTGGGCGAGGCCATGATCTGGTCGCCCGCGGCCCTGCTGCCCGGGCCGGGTATTACATGGGCGGCCGTGGACGAGGACACCGCCCGCGTGACGGTCACACACGGCGACCTCGAGCAGGCGGTCGATGTCACGGTCGACCAAGACGGCCGCCCGGTCGAGGTTGTCTTCCAGCGATGGAGCGACGCCAACCCGGACAAGGTCCACCGGCTGCAGCCGTTCGGTGCGGTCATGTCGGATTTCCGCGAGGTGGATGGCTACAGGCTTCCCTTCCGCGTCGAGGCCGGCAACCTGTACGGCACCGACGACTACTTTCCCTTCTTTCTCGCAGAGGTGACAGCCATCCGCTTTCCGAAAAGCACACCGTGACATGCGAATCCTCCGCCAGCTGCACTAGCTCGTGGGTCGCGGCTCGCCGGCGCGTTTGGCCGGGATCACGGAGGTCACCGCGCCCTTGCGGCTGAACATCGTGTCTCGCTGCCACCAGACGACGACAACCGCCACGGCCACGAGAATCCATGTATCCCACGGCTGCGCATCCGGCCAGAACGGACTGATCAACTGCCAGTGAAACAGCATCGGCCAGAGCAGACTGCCGCGCGTGCTGTTGAAGATCGGCGTGACCAGCACCGCCAACGCGACATTCCCGATAAAGAAGGGCAGGAAGCCCCAGTCGGCGAAGACGACCCCGGCGAGGAAAAAGGCCGGGAAATGCCAGATCCCCCAGGTCGCGCCGATGATGAGACCCGCCCAGATCGGAGCGACGTGCCGTTGAAGCACGGGTTGCATGACACCGCGCCAGCCGAATTCCTCGATTGGGCCAAGGAACAGCATCATGAACAGGATGACCAGGACCGGCCCCACACCCTCGGGCGGCAAGGGCGCCAGCACCGGCCCGCCCTTGATGAGCGAGCCGGCGACGAAGACGAGCGGCAGCACCAGCAGGATGAAGACCGCCCAGCGCCAGGACCCGCGCCACATCAACAGCCGGGAGCAAAACGCGCGGATGCCCGACAGACCGCCATGTCGGTAGACCACCCAGAAAGCCGCGATGGCCGGCGACCAGGTAGCGAGGAAGAACAGGGGATGCGACCCACTGATCGGGCCGAACATGCCGGCGGCCAGATCCGGCGCCAGAATATAGGCGCCGATAACACCCCAGGTGATCAGAAACGCGAGACCAAGGAAAGGAGCCAGCGCCGAACCTGGAATCGTTCTCGAGCGAGGAGAGCTTGGCTCGGTTGGCATCGGGAAGCCCTGCGTGTCGTGCGCGAAGTCATCGCTTGGTGACAATATACGACGAGTTTTACCTTCGCGTGTAGTGTGGACGAAAGGCCTTCAACGAGACAACAGTCCGGGCAGCTTACGGCGACAGTGGTCCAATTGGATGCCCGCTACGCGGCATACGAAACCGGAGCAAGGTTGGGAGTCCCGGAGAACGTGCAGGAGTTGTAGAGGGAAACCAGTCGCTTGCAAGTGGCGATCGGCTGGGCCGGGCGCCTGACCGTGCACGAACTCGGACGCAGGTGGCCAACCTGCCACCCGGAAGGCCCGATCGTTGTCACTTCCTCTTCAACTCCAGCAGTTTCCGGTGCCCAACCGGGTCCCTTGACGCTCGATACACCCGGAGAATCGTGGGTGTCCCGATTTCTCAATTTCTCTCGCTGGGTTCGTTGGCATCCTGATCTCTCTTAGGCTTCCGGTCACTCAAGACCGATCTGGACAGGCAACCCAATAGATTCGGCAATGGACTCTGCCCGCGAATACTTGAGCTCAAGAATAGCTCGAATGAGATCTGATAGTCGTGTGTTGTCAGTAAGTCCGCTATTACTGATAGCGCTAGCCAGCCCCTGCATTGATTGAATAACCGCTGCAGGCTCTTCATAGCTATACAGTAGCGTGTGCAATGTGGGCTTTTTTGATTCCTGATCCTGAAAGAAATAGCGGATCCGCGCACCACTACCATCAGCTTGACGCGAGCCAACCAGTAGAACCGCTTCAGGCTCGCTAAGACGCATAAGTACCGTCTCTTCTGACACTGAGACCAAGAGACGGGCCACCAGCGAGTGGACGAGGGAAACCAAATCAGAAGGCATGGAGTCTTGCTTGCATAAGACATCACGTTGTTGGAGAGCGAGGCCTTCGTGAAGCCAACCAATGAGAGCATGTCGCTTCTCAACGTACCCATCAAACCCTTCCACACCGTCAAAGTGATCGAAATGGTCGCCCAAATCCATGCTCGACAAAACGACGCCCTCTGCCGAAGCCATCAATCCAGCAAGACCGCCCGGAATCAAGACGACCGTTTGGATGTTCGAATACGGCACAGGAATTCGGATGCCATTCCAGGAAATCACGCGCATTCCCTGACTTTCTGTTTCCTCTCGCTCTAGGGCAAGGGCTTGTGGCATCGGGACCAAATCATGCAATTGCGCACGCAATTCGACGCAAGTCTCTGGCCACTCCTCAGGCGAGGTGGTTGCAATGGTGTCCCTGACACTCTGCGCCAGTTCCTGAGAGCTTGAGTGCGCGCCTTGGCACAAGAATGCCCAGAGGGCGCCAAAGGACACGGTAATTATCCAGTTCTTGATTGCCATTCCAACTCAGTAGAGCCCTAAATCCGCGTATCTCTCATGATACCGGATCAAAGCTAGTTTGCGCCTTGCAACCACACAGGCGAATTCGGGCGGCACACGGACCCGTGTAATGCGAAGTCCCGCTCGTTACCCGAGGCTCTCCGGAGCGTCGCCAACCATCCTCGCGAGTGGATGAGACGGGCACAAGGGACGGAGAGCCCCTACTACCGGGCAACCGGCTCGGCTGAAGCGCTTATTCTTAAGGCCGCCGATCTCGGCCAGCGCTGGATGAAAGGCGTCTCCGGATATTTTGCGCTCAAGCAACTACGAGAACAGCCAGTCCCTTGGCAGCACCCGCCGAATCTGCGCTTCCGATCGACCGGAATGAGTCGGGCGCCCGCCCGTGGGCGAACTTGGCCGCAGAAAGCCGCTCGATGGTTAGAATGGCTCGATCTCTGCCAATTCAAACTCAATGACAGAGATTTACAGCCTGGAGTCGGGGACAGTGGACTCAAGGCGCCGGGAAAATCGTGTGTTTCCCGGTGCTGTTATCCAGCCTTGGCGTCGACTGAAAACTCATGCTGATTTCATCCGCCGGGTTGCTAATTCTCAGCCGCCCAGAATGAATCACCGAAGATCACATCCTGTCCGAAACCGTACTGGTAGAACAGGTGTGGCACATTGTCGGGAGACAGGTAAATTCCGACCGACTGAATGTACTCTTGGTTGGAAAGCGGGCTGAAGCGATATACCAGTGCGCAAGCCTCTCCTGGCGAGAGCGTGACCGGTGTTGGAACGCAGGTACCGCCGTCCGACTCGTGAAAGGGCGCCTCGGCACCGGAAATGCCCCAGATCTCGACAGGCTCGTCGGTCGAGTTGGAGACCCGCATGGTTCGCGGATCGGATTGCTGTCCAAGCCCGACGGAACCGAAATCAAGTCGACTAGGCAAAAGCGTCAATGAGCCAGGGTTGATGTAGTACTCCCTCGAGTCCCAACTACCTCGGTTGGCGTCATCGCCAACATAGGAGGCCGTAACGTCGATCCAGCCTGATCCATCATGTGAAAGTGAGCATTGGCCATCCTGCAAAGGAACCGAGCAAGAAGAATCGGAACCGACGCTGATCTCCACCGTACCGGTCGGATTCACGCCGCCCGAGAAAGCCACATTCACCTCGATTGGCTGTCCCGTAGCCTGCACCCGATCCGGCGAGATTTCCGTTATTTCGGTTGTAGTTTCATAGCGCGCCAGTGTGCTGACAGGCGCCGATTCGCTGTTCTTATGAGTCGGTGAGCGCGAGAAAATGGCTGTGAGCTCCCTCGGCCCGCTGCCTTCATACTCAATCGCGCATCTGTACTCGGTGGCAGCATCTGCATCTTGCTCCAACGAGGTCTCGCAGTATTCCCCGGCGTCACTGACCACTTTAATAAATCCGGACTCCGGCGGCCCTTCCACGCCTGTGACGCTCGCCGTAACCACAGCGCCGTGCAGATAGGGATAGTCCTGTCCGCCGCCGGGAACCAGCTCGACGATCTCCGTCGACGACGGCTCGCGAACAAACCGGGCAAGCCCCCATGCCGGGAAACCGCCTACCCTCTCGAAGTATCCGGCCACCAGGGGCGAGCCCATCCATTTGACTAGAGTGGTCGGCATGAATCCCGGGCCAGAGCCACCAGGGCCCAGTGGCCACCAGCCATCTTCGTCGAAACGAGCGACGTAGTGCAGATCGGAGCTACGTTCGAACCTTCCGGTAGCATGAATGCGCCCATCGATCACCGATATCGCTCTAATTACGTCAACATTGCCCAGAAAATTCGACGGGCTTTGGATCGGATTCCATGATTGGCCATCCCATCGCACAATCGCTTCTGCATCGACCTCTCCCACTTCGGAAAAGCTACCGGCCACGATGAGATCATCCTCGAAGCGGAGCATGGTCCAAACACTGCTATCCGGGCCGTCACCAGAAGCTGGCGAGGGATTCCGCCACTCCCCCTGTTCGAACCTCGCAACATATTCCACCGGCTGCCCATCTACCCAGGTGAAATCCCCGCCCGCATAGAGGTCTCCCTGATAGGCCGTGAGATCTCGAATCCTTTCGCTGAATCCTGCCGAACCGCTGGCATGCAATCGATGCCAATCGGAGCCGATCATTCTGACCACATGGAATTCAATCGGGTATCCCGAGGCATTGGGCCTCGAGCTTACGGCCACCAAATCACCATCCCAAAGGCCCAACGCGTAAGTCGGTCCCGTGAATAGGTCAAACGCGGTCATTGGGGACCATCCTTCACTGCCATAACGAGCGATGTTCCGAGACCACACGCCACCAGCCTGTTCAAATTCTCCGGCAACAATCAGGTCATCGCCCAGGACCTGCAAGTCGTGCACTTTTGCCTCTGCATCCTGTCGCGAAACACCATACGATCCGTTCTCCCCAAGCCCCTGCCAATTCGCACCATCCCACAGTGCCACATGATTCACAGTCTCCGAACCAGCCCAGACAAAAGAGCCGCCTACCACTAGATTGCCCTTCCAGATCGTGCTGGTCGTAACACCGCCCGAGAGAATTCCCGTGCCCGTACCGGCCTCGAGGTTCTGAGGGACTTGACCGTCGAATAGTGCCACGCCATTTACACCCAAGCCCGCCAGGGAGGACAAATACCCGCCCAGCACAAGCTGCCCTTCGTAGTTCGCCAAGGCCTTTGTACGGTTTACCGAATCCAACACAGTCCCGTCTGCAGTCTTAACGTGCTGCCAGGCTTCGCCCGTCCAACGCAACAGACCCTTCAGTCGGTCGAGCGGATCCAACGTCTTGCGAAACTCACCGCTTGCATAAAGCTCGCCATTCCATTGAATAAGATCTTGCAGGTGCTCGGGATAGTAGTCGGCCCCGGGGTCACTCGGGAAATCCGCCAAGGACTGGCCATCCCATGATTTTAGCCAGCGCTCTCCGCCCAGAATCAAATCCGGACCAAGCCGCGTCATGGAGCTCACATGATTCAGGCAGGGCCCGCCGGTCTCCTCTCGCAGTGGTCGCCAGAGACCATCATGCAAACGCGCGACCTTGCAGGCGAGAACACCCCCGGCTGCATCGAAGGCGCCGCCAACGATCAGCTCACCTTCAAAGTTGTGCAGCGCATAGACAGGTCCATTCGGCCCGTCTTCGGACGAAGTGAGACCTCCGCCGGCGGCTCCGCTAACCGGCTGCCAGGTATCGCCGTTCCAACGGGCCAGGTTGCTGACTTCCAAGCCACCGGCTCGGTCAAAAAGGCCGCCCACAATCAAGTCTCCTTCATGAACGGCGAAAGCACGAACGTCAGAGGGATAACCCGCCTCCCGCCAGACGCCTGTGCCTGAGCTTCCTGTCAGCGGTTGCCAAGCGGATCCATCCCAGCGGGCGACGCCATTGAACTCGCTATCGCCGATCTGCTGGAATTCCCCGCCGATGTAGAGATCATCCTGGTAGATGGCTAGATCATTGATCGAGATGCCCGGGTTCGTCGGCTGCGTTAGAACGTCACCGTACGATTGCCACTGCGCGCCATCCCAGCGAGCGATGGATACCGCGTTGATCGCACCGGCAGCATCGAAGTCGCCGGCGACAATCAATTCACCGTCGTGGACCAGCGCCGTATGGATCGCTCCATTGACGCCGGGTCCAAAAAATTCGGACTGCCACCCAAACGAACTCCCCGCTATCGATGTTGTTGCAAGAATGTTGCCTTCTCTCCCGACCACGGAAAAGGATTCATCGAGCTGCCCGCGCCTTAGCTCCACCAGACTCATGGGATCGTCAAGGACAATGGCCTGACTGGCTGGAACTGGCGTGCCTGAACTGGCTAATCTGGTTGGGACCAACCGCACCGGAAGCGAGCCGGTCCAGTGAGCCGCTACCTGGGCGGCACCGCCGTTCTGCCCATCGTCCACAACCACAATAGATAGGTCCGATTCAGGGCTCGCTGCCGACGGATGATCCGTCGGCAAAACAGCCGCCAGCAACAGTGGGAGAAGCGAAAGAAACCGGAAATTGAACACCAAAAGAAGCCCCCAGCCGATGGAAGATAGAGCCACGAGCGACCCATTAGATAACGCGCATGAACCCTCTGCGGAGTTCATGTTAGCGGAAAATAAATGGCGATGCGCGTGAAAGGGTGGTACGACTCGGAACACTCACGACTTGTAGGATATTTCCTACAGATCATCGCGCAACTGGCCCGATTTCGCTCTTTGTCGATCCCGCTATCATAGATGGATGGCTTATACCCGCAGCCAACTGGGCAGCGACGGGGATCCTGGCTTCTTCCACGCATGAAGGCTCTTATCCTTTGAACCGGTCGCGGATCCTGATTTCGACACCGTGGCCGACCTCACAGAATCCTGCTACATCGAGCTCGTGCGCTGGACAGGACAACGGGCGCACCCGGACAAACGCAGCAAGCTTTCCACTGCCGATGAATCTCCGCCCGAGAGTCTTCAGAGCGTCGCCAACCATCCGCTCGAGTGGATGCGACGGGTACAAGGGACGGCGAGCCGCTACTACCGGGCAATCGGCTCGGCCGAAGCGCTTATGCTTGAGGCTGCCGATCTTGGCCAGCGTTGGATTAAAGGCGTCTCCCGAGAGTTTGCCCTCAAGAAACTACGAGAACAGCCAGCCCCTTGGTAGCACCCGCCTAATCTGCGCTTCCGATCGACCGGAATGAGACGGGCGCCTGCCCGTGCACGAACTCGGCCGCAGTTGGCCAGCCTGCCAAACGGAAGGGCCACTCGCTGCCACTTCCGGCTCAATCCCAGAGTCCCCGGAGACCAATCAGGTCCCGTGACGCTCGATACACCCGGCACCCGGAGAATCATGGGTGTCCCGTTTTTTTGTTGACGCTCGATACACCCAGAGAATCGTGGGTGTCTCGTTTTTTTGCTTCCGGGGAGTTCGCCTTGTAGAAGCTACGACATCAGCCTGTCCCCTGGTTGCGCTCCCTCTGGGTCTACGATTGATCCGGACGAGCCGGGCGTCCACCCGTGCACAAAGTCAGCCGTAGACGGCCAACTGATAACTCAATTCACCCGGTCACTGCCGCTCCGGCTTAAATCCCAGCAGTCTTAATAGCCCAGGCGCCTCCCTTCCGTTCAGTTCGCCGGGCAAATCGTGAGTGCCCTGGTTTTCCGCTGAGCAATACCAATTTCCATGGGATTATCCTACTAGCTGCTCCCAGCCTTGCTTTTTTTCTCACTAGTGGCTTTCTCTATGGGTAGCTTATATAGATCGTCAATAAACTTCTTTGCGCCTGGATTATTTCTTAGACCGGCCTTCAAATTTTTTGACATTTTTTTTGCTGCCTTCGTTAACCCAGAATAGCGCAGATCTTCCTCGTGACGAATACCTAGCTTAATTTCTATTGGGATATCAGCACCATACTCATCGATAAGCTTAGCGAAATCTAGATCATTGTCATGCTCTGCCTTTATAAGCACGAGGAAAAAGATGGCCAGCGCATTTTCTCTATTCTTCTCGCCGTCTAGCAATTGGCTGGCTATCCATTCTGCATGTTTTGCAAAATCTGAGTAGCTATAGCAGCCTACGATTACATTCCGGAAAAACCCTAGCAAATGAATTCGGCTAAGCTTGGCGAGTGGCGTATCTACACCCCCATCGCAAATCTCAAAGTACAGCTTGGCTGAGTCTTGAATTACTTGCTTTAATGACTCTCTTCGGCAATGGGACGGTGTCGTGTACGCGGCCTGAAGCATGTTTCCAAAATGGACCATCCGGTTAAACCGAAGCACTTCTCCCGGCAGTTCCATGCAAGCCAAATCCCCAAGAACCTTTGGGCAATCTTTTAAGGAACCCACAAAAAAATACGCACTAGTTACGTTGGAATAAAAGAAGGCAGAATAATCTAACTCTCTCTCACCCCGTCTCAGCCAAAGCCGTGCTTGAAAATATTCCGCAAATGTACGGTGACGGAAGGAGAGGGTGCCTGCCGCCCCTCGGTAGAGGACCATGCACCTTTTACAAAGCTTGTCGACAACCTCCTCTGGTGAAACACCGGAGATGTCGCGTTCTGAAATATACTGGCGGAAAATATCTACCACTTCTGATTCAGCTAGCTGAAAGGATCCTGACTCAAACATTCGCCCAGAAACCTCCTCGAGACCTTGAAACATGACCTGAGATTCTTTCTGGTGCAGAAGGCCTTTCTCAATCTCCCACCTCTCCAAGACCAAGCCAAAGTACCGCTCAAATAGATCTGGAACGGTCGCGGGCAACTCTTTTGACTGCTGATTCATAAGACTGCCAAGTAGGATGTAGGCAATCGGCGTTGAGTCAAAAGCCCGTATCAGATTGTTTGAGCTCAGATCTTGAATGACTCTTTCACTGATACTTGTGGCGTCCGCTATCTCTGTCAAGAAACTGATTGCACGCTTCCCGCGTAGAGCTTCTATTTCTAGGCGATCCATTTTACTGAATGTAGAATGCAGGGCCCCCGTATACCTATCTACAGGCCTAGATGAAACCAACAGGCGCAAGCCTTCATTTTGGTGCACAGTCTGGAACGCGATCTCCAAAAGTTCGGATATCTGATCCTCGTCACCTCCGACCTCATCAAGCCCATCAACCAAGACGTAAACCTCACAGCCCTCGTGCCGCAACTCCTTAGGCACTACTTCAGCTAACCAGTCTTCTGCAGTAGCTACAATATCCACAAAGCCCTGGGCTGAGATCAGTATCGGGATCAACGAACCAGACGAAAACTCGTCATCATCAAGAAGAGATACAGCAAGTTTTCTCATGGCTTTTGACTTGCCACCACCCATCTTTGCCTCGAATAGGCAGAGCCGATTTCGCTTTAGGTGCTTCTTCAGCCCGTTAATCGACCCGATCTCTTTTTCTTTTTTGTAAAATCCTGCCGAGTCCTCTGAGAGCAGGAAAATCTCGGGCTCAACATAGATTGAAGATAGACCCGGAACTAATTCGCTCGCCTTCTCCGCGACGTCAATTGTATGCCTGAGTTGATCAGCATAATTCTGCAGCCTAATCGGCACGTCATCGATTGCGCCGTTTAAGTGTTTCTCAACCAATGAGCACAGAGGGTCGATCGATATAAATTTGACGTTAGAAGCATTGTGCTTGTCTCGAATTTTCTCCTGCGCATTTCTTGAAATATTTCCATTGCATACGACCCATACTGAGTTTAAGTATCTTTCTTCTCCATCGATGAGCCTTCTTACTCTGCACTCTTCTATCTGTCGATCGACGTCAGCGTGCCCCTGACTTATCGACCCACACTTAACAACTACGCCAATCGATTCTTCTGACGCCAGATCAGAGTCAAATCGCTCTAGAACAAAGTCAGCGCCCATCTCGTCAATGCCATGCGTATAAATTACTCTCCGGACATTCGGCATTGCACCGAACAGCCTGTGGAGCATCGGGTGAAACTGACGCACCTCATCTTTGAGGCCTTGAATCTGTTGTTTAAGCTTCATGAGAGCCCTCCACTCTTAACGCGCAGCCCCATCCTCTGAGTTCTCCCGGAAATATCTCAGGGGCTTTTGGGCAACAAGAGTAGAATCACCAACAACATCTGCTACGTCGCCGTTGCACGGTGATTCTAGAGTTATCCTACTGCCCACCTTTTAACAAAACTAGCTCAGAGGCATCACTGGGTCAAACCAGAGAGCTTGGAAAATAGTTCGCAATCTTTGTTTGCGGTGTCTTAAATCAACGTGTCAGGAAACCAACGCCTCAATCGCTGGCAGATCTTTTCCCTCCACATACTCCAAAAACGCCCCACCGGCCGTCGAAATGTAATCAATCCGATCCGCTACATGAAACTTCTCGATCGCCGCGATGGTGTCCCCGCCGCCGGCGAGCGTGAAGCCCTTGCAGGCGGCCACGGCATGCGCGATGGCCTGCGTGCCGGAATGGAAGGCCTCGAACTCGAATACGCCTACCGGGCCGTTCCAAACCACGGTACCGGCCTGGCGAACGATGGCGGCGAGGTTGCCGGCGGTTTCGGGGCCGATGTCGAGGATCATTTCTTCCTTGTGGACGCGGCCGACGGATCTCAGCGTGGCGTGGGCGTCTTCGTGGAAGCGCTCGGCGGTGAGGACGTCAGTGGGTAGTGGGATTGCGGCGCCCTTTTCTTCGGCGCGCTTGATCAGGTCTTTGGCTGTGTCTACCAGGTCCTTTTCGTAGAGCGAGCCGCCGACGTCGTAGCCGGCAGCGACCAGGAAGGTGTTGGCGATGCCGCCGCCGACGATGAGCTGGTCGACCTTGTCGATCAGGGCTTCGAGCACGGTGAGCTTGGACGAGACCTTGGCGCCGCCGACAATCGCGACCATGGGCCGCCCGGGCTTGGCCAGGGCTTTTTCCAGGGAGTCGACTTCGCGCGCCAGCAGGGGGCCGGCGCAGGCTACTTGTGAGTGCCGGATCACGCCTTCGGTGGAGGCCTGGGCGCGGTGGGCGGTGGCGAAGGCGTCGAAGACCAGGACGTCGGCCAGGGCGGCCATCTTTTTCGCCAGCGCGTCGTCGTTGGCTTTTTCGCCTTTCAGGAACCGGACGTTTTCGAGCAGGACGACCTGGCCCTTGTCGACTTCCACGCCGTCGATCCAGTCGCGCTTGAGTTCGACGGGCTGGCCGAGCATTTCGGTGAGCTTCTCGGCCACCGGGGCCAGGGTGAATTCCTCGTCGAACTTGCCCTCTTCCGGGCGGCCGAGGTGGGACATGACCATCACCGCCGCGCCGGCGTCGACGGCCTGCTTGATCGTGGGCAGGGCGGCTTCGATGCGGGCCGCGGAGGTGACCTGGCCGCCCCGGATGGGGACGTTGAGGTCGGCGCGGATGAGGACGCGTTTGCCTTGGAGATCGACCTGGTCGAGGGTTTTCATCTCTTGGTTTCCTGGTTGGCTGGTTTGCTTGTTGGCTGGTTGTTCAGTTTAGAGAGGGGTGGGGTTGGGCTCAAGGGGTGGCGGGGCTCGATTGGGCGGGTCGGGGCAGTTTCGGGTACATTTCGGGTTGGTGTCGTGTGCAATTTCGCGGCCCGAAGTGATGATGCAGCCACCTCGGAACCAAAGGAACTGCTTGATGATTGTCCGAAAACTCAGACTCCGGAACGGCTGGTCGCAGGATCAGCTGGCCGAATTTGCCGGCGTGACGGTTCGCACTATTCAGCGGCTCGAGCGCGGGCACAAACCGAGTCTGGAGACGGCCAAGGCATTGGCGGCGGTATTCGAGGTGGACTGTACAACTTTCACTTTGGAGGACGACGACATGACTCGGAACGACGATCAATGCACCGACACCAAGGACGAGCACCTCGAGCCGGAGGAAGCTGAAGCGCTCGAATATGCCCAGGGGATCAAGGACTTTTATAGCGGGGTGGCGTGCTTTTTGAGTCTCGCCATCATGTTCTTCACGTTCTTCGGCTTCAACGAACCCGTCCTGAACCTGGTCTTCGGTGGTATCGGACTCTGGCTTGTTATTCAGGGGCTGGTGGCCTTCGAGATCATTCGGCTGCCGTTCCAGGATCTGGAGCGGCGGCTGGCGGAGAAGAAGCTGGGGCGGAAGCTCTGATTGGCTGGTTTTTTGGTTGTTTGGTTTTTTGGTGTTTTGGTTGGGGGCTTCGTGGGGTGTGTGGAGGTGTGGCTGCAGCACGTCAGTCGTGTCAGACGGGAGCTGATGCGTTACGGCTTCGCCTTCACGCATCCTACGTGTGCTTGCGGGGCGGGCAGAGGAAAAGGTCTGGCCGGGTGCCGGGGTTTTTGGGGTTTGGTTGGGGGCTTCGTGGGGTGTGTGGAGGTGTGGCCGCAGCGGGGCAGTCGCGCCAGGTGGGAGCTGATGCGTTACGGCTTTGCCTTCACGCATCCTACGAGTGCTGGTGCTGCGGCTCTCCTTGGCGTGGCCGGTTTCGTAGGATGCGTGGAGCGGCAGCGCAACGCATCGGCTACCGGTGGGCTCGGCTGATGCGTTACGGCTTCGCCTTCACGCATCCTACGTGTGACTGCGGGGCGGGCAGGGGTGGGTAGACGAAAAGGCCCGGCGGGGTGCCGGGCCTTTTTGGGGGTCGGGGCTTGGCCCCGGGTGTCGGGCTCAGACCTTGGACAGGACCAGGGCGGTGTCGAGCATGCGGTTGGAGAAGCCCCACTCGTTGTCGTACCAGCTGAAGACCTTGACCAGGCGGCCGCTGGTTTTCGTCAGCGTGGCGTCGAAGATGGATGAGTGCGGGTTGTGGTTGAAGTCGCTGCTCACCAGGGGCTCGGTGTTGTAGGCGAGGATGCCGTTGAGCGCGCCGTCGCTGGATTTCTTGACCACGTCGTTGATCTCGTCGACCGAGGTGTCGCGGCTGGCGATGAAGCTCAGGTCGACGACCGAGACGTTGATGGTCGGCACGCGGATGGAGTAGCCGTCGAGCTTGCCGTCGAGTTCGGGCATGACCAGGCCGACGGCGGCGGCTGCACCGGTCTTGGTCGGGATCTGGTTGTGCGCGGCGGCGCGGGCGCGACGCGGGTCCTTGTGGTAGACGTCGGTCAGGACCTGGTCGTTGGTGTAGGCGT
The DNA here is from genome assembly GCF_042310355.1 of Wenzhouxiangella indolica. Lineage (NCBI taxonomy): Bacteria > Pseudomonadati > Pseudomonadota > Gammaproteobacteria > Chromatiales > Wenzhouxiangellaceae > Wenzhouxiangella > Wenzhouxiangella indolica. The sequence continues at coordinate 168,183 of NZ_JBHJMR010000004.1, forward strand.
GAATCGTGGTCATCAGACCCTGTTCGATGCCGATGGCGTCGTGGATGGGCTTGACCAGCGGGGCCAGGCAGTTGGTGGTGCAGCTGGCATTCGAGGCGATGTCGTCGCCGGCCTTCAAGATGTCGTGGTTGACCCCGTAGACGATGGTCGGCAGGTCCTTGCCGGCCGGGGCGGAGATCAGCACCTTGCGCGCACCACCCGTCAGGTGGGCCGAAGCCTTTTCCTTGCTCGCGAACAGCCCGGTGCACTCGAGCACCACGTCCACGCCCATCTCGCCCCAGGGCAGCTTGGCCGGATCGCGCTCGGCCAGGACACGGATCTTGTCGCCGTTGACGATCATGTGGTCGCCTTCGACCGAGACCTCGCCCGGGAACTTGCCGTGGGCGGTGTCGCGCTGGGTCAGCAGGGCGTTGGTTTCGGCGTCGGCCAGGTCGTTGATGGCGACGATCTGGATTTCGCTGGTGCGATCGGCTTCGTAGAGCGCGCGCAGCACGTTGCGGCCGATGCGGCCGTAGCCGTTGATGGCAACCTTTATAGGCATCTGAGTCTCCAAATTCGTTGGCTTTCAGGGATGTGAAGATTGTACTGCGAGCGGGCCGCGCGAACCACCGGAACCTGCCTAATGATCAATTTTCAAGCACCAAGTACCAAACAATTTTCAATTTGCAATGACCGAATGACGGAAACTCGCCTACCGTCGGCGACGCCCGGATGTCGTTTGGTCATTGGGTATTCAGTCCTTGTTTGTAAATTGGTGCTTGGTACTTGATCATTCCGTCCGCGACGGTTACAGCACTTCGCGAACAGCAGCCACCACGCGCTCAGTCGTAAACCCGAACTCTTCGAACAGGTCCTCCGCCGGCGCGGACGCCCCGAAGGTATCCATGCCGATGACCTTGCCGTGCTGGCCGACGAAGGGCCACCAATAGTAGGTCACACCGGCTTCGATGGCCACGCGGGCGGTGACGTCGCTCGGCAGGACTGACTTCTGGTAGCTCTCGTCCTGCTCGAGGAAGCGGCCGGGGTTGGGCATGGAGACGACGCGGACTTGCTTGCCGTCGCCCGCCAGTTGCTCGGCGGCTTCCATGGCCAGGCCGACTTCCGAGCCGGTGGCGATGAGGATGGCATCAGGTTCGCCGCCTTCGGCTTCCTTGAGGATGTAGCCGCCCTTGGCGATCGCCTTGATCTGCTGCTCGTCCTTTTCCAGGTGCGGCAGGCCCTGGCGGGTGAGGATCAGGGCGGTGGGATCCTTGCGGCGCTTGAGGGCCTCGGCCCAGGCGGCGGCGGTTTCGACCTTGTCGGCCGGGCGCCAGACGTCCAGGTTGGGAATCATGCGCAGGCTGGTGGTGTGCTCGACCGGCTGGTGCGTGGGGCCGTCCTCGCCCAGGCCGATGGAATCGTGCGTGTAGACGTGGATGGCGCCGGTGGGGATCAGCGCGGACATGCGCACGGCGTTGCGCGCGTAGTCGGAGAACACCAGGAAAGTGCCCGAGTAGGGAATGAAGCCGCCGTGCAGGTAGATGCCGTTGACGATGGCGGTCATGCCGAACTCGCGCACGCCGTAGTAGATGTAGTTGCCATTGGCCGGGTCTTCGGTGACGTCGACGCTGCCCGACCAGTTGGTGTTGTTCGAGCCGGTCAGGTCGGCCGAGCCGCCGAGCAGCTCGGGCAGGTGCGGGCCAAATTCCTCCAGCGTGGCGCCGGAAGCCTTGCGGGTCGCCACCTTCTTGTCGTCGCCCTGCATCTTCGCCAGGATCCTGTCGACCAGGCCGTCGAAGTCTTCGGGCAGCTCGCCTTTCATGCGCCGCTCGAACTCGGCGGCCTTCTCCGGGTGGGCGGCCTTGTAGGCTTCGAAGCGCTCGTTCCAATCCTTCTCGGCAGCGGCGCCGTTTTCGCGGGCGTCCCAGGCGCTCCGGATGTCGTCGGGGATCTCGAAGGGCGGATGGTTCCAGCCCAGCTGCTCGCGTGCGGCGGCGATTTCATCCTCGCCCAGGGCCGCACCGTGCACGCCGGCGGTGCCGGCCTTGTTGGGGGCGCCGAAGCCGATTGTGGTCTTGCAGCAGATCAGCGTGGGCTTGTCGTGCACCGCGGTGGCGCGGTCGATCGCCGCCGAGACGGCCTCGGCGCTGTGGCCGTCGACGTCCTCGACCACGTGCCAGCCGTAGGCCTTGAAGCGTGCCGGGGTGTCGTCGTTGAACCAGCCGTCGGTATTGCCGTCGATGGAAATGTTGTTGTCGTCGTAGAACACGACCAGCTTGCCCAGCTCGAGCGTGCCGGCCAGGGAGCAGGCCTCGTGCGAGATGCCTTCCATCAGGCAGCCGTCGCCGGCGAACACCCAGGTGTGGTGGTCGACGGTGGTGTGCTCGTCGGTGTTGAAGCGCGCGGCCAGCATTTTCTCGGCCAGGGCCATGCCGACCCCGTTGGCCAGGCCCTGCCCCAGCGGGCCGGTGGTGGTCTCCACGCCCGGGGCGTCCTTGCGCTCGGGGTGGCCCGGCGTCATCGAGTGCAGCTGGCGGAAGTTCTTGAGCTCTTCCATCGGCAGGTCGTAGCCGGTCAGGTGCAGCACGCTGTAGAGCAGCATCGAGCCGTGGCCGTTGGAGACGACGAAGCGGTCGCGGTCGAACCAGTCCGGATTGGCCGGGTTGTGCTTGTGGTGGTCGCGGAAGAGGACTTCGACGATGTCGGCCATGCCCATGGGCATGCCGGGGTGGCCTGAGTTGGCGCGCTCGACGGCGTCCATGGAAAGGGCTCGCACGGCGTTGGCGAGCTGGCGACGATCCTGGGTGGGCTGGGTCATGAAAATCTGCTGCCTGCTTGTAAAGTCGGCGGGAAAGCCGCACATTTTAGCGTCCCTGGCGGCCGGCCGGGCAAGTAACCGGCAACCGCCGCTTTCGGGGCCGGTCAGGCCGAACGGATCACCAGAGACAATCCCGTTAATATCCGGCACTTGCGTGTTTTTTTGCGAGTGCATCCTGCACAAAGCTCTGATACACTGCAAACTAGGAAAAACTTTATTGGACCAGCGACGTCAAAGTGGGGGCAGTCTGGTACTTTTTTGACATTGGGTTCGAGGGAAATGAGTCGCCTCAAGCACATTCTGCTGATCGTGTTCGCGCTGATCGCCGCCGGGGCCCAGGCCCAGGTCGGCAATGATGTGCCGTGGTCGATCGTGCCCGAGAATCGGGCGGAAGCGCCGGAATCCGCCCCGCCCCCGGCGGTTCAGCTGGCCTCCGACCGCTCGCCCCTGGGCCTGCCCGGGGAGCGCCCGCGCCTGTCGATGACGATGCCGCTTTCCGGCAACCGCTCGGCGTTGTCCGACGGCGACAACGGCGGCAGCGCGTTTTCCTGGTCGCTGAAGGCCTGGCAGATGAACACCGCCAGCCTCGCGCACATCCAGTGCAGCCAGGGCACGATGACCATGAATTCCTACCTCGCGGAAGACTGCCGCTTCGTCGACCGGCCCCTGCCGAGCGACTCGATGAACCTGCTGCAGGTCTCCGGCGACTGGATGGCCGCGCCCGGCCTGAAGCTGGGCATCAGCGCCTTCCGCGGTGACGATGCCCCGGCCACGGCCGAACAGCCCTTCGCATTCGAGCTCGACCCCGAATTGCTGGCGCGCAATGCCGGCGAAGACATCGATAGTGCCGTGGAAGGCCTGGACGTCAACGTCAGCTTCGGCATTCAGACCGAGCGCATCGGCGATTTCCTGGTCGGCCTGCAGTTGGCCCGCTACCGGCAGCGCATGAGCATGGCCGAACTGGGCATGTCCTTCGATCCGCTCGAAACCGTCAGCGACATGCGCTACAGCAACAGCGCCCAGGTGCTGCTGGGCTGGCGCCGCGGCAACTTCAGCGGCGAAATGCTCGGCCAACACCGCGAAGTGCCGCTGTGGCTCGGGCCCGAGCAGGCGCCCTCGACCCTCAACTCTTTCGACCTGGAGTTTTCCTGGCAGGCGCAGCGCAACGCTTCGCTGTCGATCGGCGTGAGCAACGTCATGGACGCCGCCCCGCGCGCCGACGAGGCCAGCCCGGACGCGGCACTTGAAGATCCGCTCGAAAGCGTCTACGGTCGCATTCCCTACGTGCGCTACAAGCACGATCTGTAGTCACTGCCGTTAGCAACCTGACCTAGAACCCCGGGGGATCCTGGATATGCCCACTGTCGTCATTCGTTTCAGCATCGCGCTGACCGCGCTCGCCATCTGCGCCGCCGCCTCGGCCCAGGAGAACTTTTCGTCCCTGGAGGAGCGCATGACGGGGCAGGAGTTCCGCGAGACTGGCCTGCACAAGCTCGACGACGAGGAACTGGCCGCGCTCAACGAGTGGATCCGGGCGCGTTCGCTGACGCAGGAAGAAGCGGTCGAACTGAACCGGCAGCGCGCCGGCGGGGCGACCGCCAGCGCCGAGGGCGACCGGCGCGGTTTCGACGATAGCGGTTCGGACGCCGCCCCGATCGAGAGCCGCCTGGTGGGCAACTTCAACGGCTGGGACGGTGAAGCCCGCTTCGAACTCGAGAACGGCATGGTGTGGGAGCAGAGCGCACCCGACACCTTCCGCGTCTCGGAAATCGAGAGCCCGCGCGTGACCATCAAGCAGGGCCTGTTCGGCGGTTGGCGTCTGCAGGTCGAGGGCTACAACAAGCAGGTCCAGGTCAAGCGCGTCGAGTAACTCGCCGGTGGTCGGCGCGAACGCGCATCATTGCGGGCGATTGCGCTTGAGCTGCAGCCAGAACAGGCGCACGCGCCCGACCAGGTAACCCACTGCCCCCAGAATGATCAGCCCGATGGGCAGGATCGGCGGCGGCAGGACCCAGCCCTGCGGCTCGACCAGGAACCACCAAAGCATTCCACCCACCAGCGCCGTCATCGCGACGTACGTGATGTTCTTGGCTTGCCACACGTGGCGACGCCAGCGGCGGCGCTTGAGCCGACTGACATCCTCATTCGACATCTCGCCCAGCGGCAGCTCGCAGTGGGCGCAGAAGACACTCTTGTCCGAAATTCGCCGGCCGCAGCCGGGGCAGTTGATTAAGGCCATTTGCGTAGTTTAGCGGGGCGTGTGTGTATGGTGCCAGAGACGGGTCTTAAGGTTTCAGGTTTCAGGGTTCAGGTTTCAGGAGCGCTTGGCACAGCCGAGAGTGAGTTGCCGAAGAGCCTGCCGCCGTACCCGCCGAAGACTTAAAACCAGCGGGAGCCAACAAGCGGTCCGGAGCCGGTCTTGTCCTTTCCTGAAACCTGAAACCTGAAACCTTTTTTAGCCCCGATCCGGAAAGAACTTCAACGTCACAGCCAGCCCGCCGGATTCGCGGTTGGCGAACTCGATACGCCAGCCGTAGAGATCGCACAGGCGCTTGACGATGGAAAGCCCCAGGCCCGAGCCCTTGGTGCCGCCGACCTGGCGGCCGCGGAAGTGGCGGTCGAATACGTGGGGCAGTTCTTCCTCGGCGATGCCGGGGCCGGTATCGAGGATGGCGGCCTGCCCGGCCTCGATGCGCACACGCACTTCGCCTTCGGTGGTGTAGCGAATGGCGTTGCCGACCAGGTTGCCGAGGGTGACGGCGATGACGGCTTCGGGCGCGATGACGCTCACTTGTTCGCGCTCGTCGATGGTCAGCTCGAGGTCGCGGTCGCCGATCAGCGGCTCGTAATTGCCGAGGACCTGGCGGGCGATCTGGCCGACATCGTGGGCGCGACCTTCACCATCGGCGTCGCGCTCGGCGCGCACCAGGTGCAGCAGCGCGGTGGTGATGTCGGTGGACTGGCGCGCGGCGCGGGCGATGCGCAGCAGGCGTTCGTGCGTGCGCCCGTCCTGGTCGGGCTGGGCCAGCAGCAGCTCGGTGGCGCCGGAGATGACCGCCAGCGGGGTTCTGAGCTCGTGCGAGACGTCGGCGTTGAAGGCCTTGTCGCGCTCGACCAGGTCCTTGAGGCGGTGGGCGTAGTCGTCCAGCGCGGCGGCCAGCTGCCCCACTTCGTCGTCGGGAAAGTGCCGCGCCAGGTCGCCCGGCGGCGAGTGTTCGTCCATCGCCTCGATGCGGCGGGCCAGTTCGGTCACCGGCGCCATCACGCGGCTCGACGACCACACGCCCAGCGCCAGGGAGAAGAGCACGAACAGCACCACGGCAGCGGCCAGGGCGATCTGCAGCCGTCGTGCGAGCTCCTGGTTTTCCGACACGTCGTAAGTGAGGAATACCCAGAAGTCGTCGTCCTTGCGGATGGCCGCCTTGTACTGTGCGTCTTCGGTGCTCACGTCGTGCACGCCCGTAGGCAGGCCGCGGAACGGCTGGGGCACGATGTCGGCCCGGCCCGGGCGCGTCACGTAGCCCTCGATGCGGGTATAGAAGGGTTCGACGACGGTCGGGTCCTCGCGCAGGCTGGCGACGTACTGGTCGATTTCGTCGGCGAGGGTGCGCGAGATCAGGGCATCGACCAGCCAGCTCTGGACCAGCAGGACGGCCACGGCGAACAGCACGCTCAGCAGCGTGCCGAACACCAGGAAGGAGAAGATCAGTCGGCTTCTAAGTCGACGCCGATACTTCATCCGGCGCCACCAGGCAGTAGCCGATGCCATGACGAGTCTGGATCATGGGTTGACCGAAGGGCTTGTCGATGGCCGCGCGCAGACTGTGGATATGCACGCGCAGGCTGTCGCTGTCGGGCAGCTCTTCGCCCCACACGTGGTGCTCGAGTTCCCTGCGCGTGACCACCGCCGGCGAGGCGGTCATCAGCTTGTCGAGAAGCTTCAGGCCGATGGGGTTCAAGTCGATGGACTTGCCCTGGCGCTTGACGGTGAGCGTCTCGAGGTTGTATTCGAGGTCACCCACCTTGAGCTCGCGCGGCTTGACGCGCTGGCCGCGACGCGCCAGCACTTCCAGTCGGGCTTCGACTTCGCGCAGCTCGAAGGGCTTGACCAGGTAGTCGTCGGCGCCGGACTCGAAGCCGGTGAGCTTGTCCTCGAGCTGGTCGCGCGCGGTGAGCATGAGCACCGGCGTCTCCTTGCGGCCATCCTTGCGCAGCTTGCGGCAGACTTCCAGGCCGTCCATGCCCGGCAGGGCCAGATCGAGCACGATGGCGTCGAATTCGTTGACCACGGCCAGGTGCAGGCCGGTCACCCCATCGTAGGCGTAGTCCACTTCATGATCGCGGTCGGAGAGAAAGTCCCCGAGGTTGGCCGCGATGTCGCGGTTGTCTTCGATGATCAAGATCCGCATCAGGCGAATTCCCCAAGTCGAAGCGGCGGTAAAAAAATGCCCGGGCAGAGGAGTCTACTCCGCCCGGGCCCACATTGCCCCGTAACCGTCGGTGCTGAAATCTGGCTCGCGCTTGGCACCAACAGCCCGAATGTTACGCCCGGGGTGATTAATCAAATGTTAAATGAGGCAGAAAATGCCGTTACAGCGGGTAGTTAGGTGTTAAGCCGCGCGGTCAGCGATCATCGTCGATCAGGTTCAGGTCCTGCAGCTTGCCCGAAAGCGATTCGGCGTCACCGCCTTCGCTGAGCTTGACGGCCAGGCGCAGGTCATTGGGCGAGTCGGCGTGCCGCAGCGCTTCCTCGTAGGAAATCAGGCCTTCCTGGTAGAGCTCGAGCAGGCTCTGATCGAAGGTCACCATGCCGTGGTGGCGCGAGTCCTTCATCAGTTCCTTGAGCTCCTCGATCTTGCCCTTGCGGATCTTTTCCTGGATCAGCGGCGTGTTGAGCAGGATTTCCAGCGCCACGTGGCGGCGGCTGCCGTCGATCGAGGGCACCAGCTGCTGGGCGACCACGCCCTTGAGGTTGAAACTGAGGTCGAGCAGGATCTGCGGGTGCCGGTCTTCCGGGAAGAAATGGAGGATGCGGTCCATCGCCTGGTTGGCGTTGTTGGCGTGCAGCGTGGTCAGGCACAGGTGGCCGGTTTCGGCGAAGGTGATGGCGTGCTCCATCGACTCGCGCGTGCGGATCTCGCCGATGAGGATCACGTCGGGCGCCTGGCGCAGGGTGTTCTTGAGTGCCACCTCGAAGGAATCGGTGTCGATCCCCACCTCGCGCTGGGTGACCAGGCTCTTGCGGTGCTTGTGGACGAACTCGATCGGGTCCTCGATGGTGATGATATGGCCCGAGGCCTTCATGTTGCGCTCGCCGAGCATAGCCGCCAGGGTGGTGGACTTGCCGGTGCCGGTCGCGCCCACGAGGATGATGATGCCGCGCTTTTGCATCGCCAGCGCCGAGAGCGAATCGGGCAGGTCAAGCTCCTCGAAGGTGGGAATCTTGGTCTCGATGCGGCGGCAGACCATACCGACGCTGTTGCGCTGGTAGAAGGCCGAGACGCGGAAGCGGGCCACGCCCTCGAGCGAGACGGCGAACTGGCACTCGCGGGTCGAGTGGAATTCCTGGCGCTGTTCGGCGGTCATGATCGAGTCGATGATGTCGTGCACCATCTCGTGGGTCAGCGCCTCGCGCGTGAGCGGTTTGATCTTGCCGTGCACCTTGATGCAGGGCGGCGCACCAACCGTCACGAACAAGTCGGATCCCTTGGCGTCGTGCAGCTTGTGCAGCCAGTCCTGGATGGTGTTCATCGTGCCTCCTGCTGGGTTGGGTCGGCAGCGCGCCGAATCAGGCCAGCGCCGACTTGTTCTGGGCCTTGCGCATGGCTTCCTGCTTGTTGACCAGGCCGCGCCGCACCAGGTCGATCAGGCACTGGTCGAGCGTGGTCATGCCGATATTCTGGCCGGTCTGGATCGCCGAGTACATCTGCGCGACCTTGTCCTCGCGAATCAGGTTCTTGATGGCCGAGTTGGCAATCATGATCTCGTGCGCGGCCACGCGCCCGCCGCCGACTTTCTTGAGCAGGGTCTGCGAAATGACCGCGCGCAGCGACTCCGACAGCATCGAGCGCACCACCGGCTTCTCGTCGCCGGGGAAGACGTCGATGATTCGGTCGACCGTCTTCGGCGCCGACGACGTATGCAGCGTGGCGAAGACGACGTGACCGGTCTCGGCAGCGGTCAGCGCCAGGCGCACGGTTTCCATGTCGCGCAGCTCACCGACGAGGATGATGTCGGGGTCTTCACGCAGCGCCGAGCGCAGCGCCTGGTTGAATCCGTGGGTGTCGCGGTGGACTTCGCGCTGGTTGATCAGGCAGCGCTGCGGGGTGTGGATGAACTCGATCGGATCCTCGATGGTGAGGATGTGCCCCGGCACCGTCTGGTTGAGATAGTCCATCATCGCCGCCAGCGTGGTCGACTTGCCCGAGCCGGTCGGGCCGGTGACCAGGATCAGGCCGCGCGGCACTTCCACGATGTCCTTGAACACCGCCGGGGCGTCGAGATCCTCGAGCGTGAAGATGTCGTTGGGAATAACGCGGAAGACCGCGCCCATGCCGCGATGATGGTGGAACGAGTTGACACGAAAACGCGCCAGGCCCGGCACACTGTAGGAAAAGTCGACCTCCAGGTTGGCCTCGTAGTCGCGGCGCTGGTGGTCGTTCATGGTCGAGTAGATCAGCTCGGCCATTTCCTTGTTCTCGATCGCCGGCGTGTTGATACGATGGACGTCGCCGTCGACGCGGATCATGGGCGGCAGGCCGGCGGAAATATGCAGGTCGGACGCCTTGTTCTTGACGGTAAATGCGAGCAGCTCGGTAATATCCATGGAAAACTCCCTGCCTGAGGCCCTGGGCCTGCCAGTGTCATGTGCAAACCTGCCAACCGGGCGGACGATGCACATCCCGCTTTCGAGCACACCCGGTGATCTTAGCTTAACTCGGCCATGAATCAAATCGCCCCGACCAGCCCCCGCGAACGCCTTGAACACACCCGCGAGCGCATCGCGGACGCCAGCCGGGTCGCCGGGCGGCCCGCCGACTCGGTCGGGCTGCTGGCGGTCAGCAAGCGCAAGCCGATCGAAGCGATCCGCGCCCTGCACGCGCTCGGCCAACGTGCCTTCGGCGAGAACTACGTCGACGAGGGCGTGGCCAAGATCGGCGAGCTCGAGGACCTCGAGCTCGAATGGCACTACATCGGGCCGATCCAGTCGAACAAGACGAAGCTGATCGCGGCGCACTTCGACTGGGTGCAGTCGATCGACCGGGCCAAGATCGTGCGCCGGCTCGACGACCAGCGCCCCGAAGATCTGCCCCCGCTGAATGTGCTCATCCAGGTCAACCTCGACGGCGAATCCCAGAAGGCCGGCTGCGCGCCCGACCAGATCGCGGACCTGGCCGAGCGGATCGCGGAATGCGAAAACCTGAAACTGCGCGGCCTGATGGCCATTCCCGCCCCGCGCGACGATTACGACGACCAGCGCGCGGTTTTCGCGCAGCTGCGCGGATTATTCGAGAAACTGCGGGAGGATCACCCCGAAGCGGACACCATCTCGGCCGGCATGACGGCGGACCTCGAAGCCGCCGTTGCGGAAGGATCGACGCTGGTTCGGATCGGAACGGCGCTGTTCGGGCCGCGGGACTGAGGGTTGGCTGGTTGGCTGGTTGGTGTTTTGGTGGCTAGCATCAGGTCGTAGGATGCGTGGAGTGGCAACGCAACGCATCAGCAGCGCCAGAGGGGAGCTGATGCGTTACGGCTGCGCCTCCACGCATCCTACGACACTTCTTCATCACATCCCGGCGCAGCCGGCCCCCAATCCGCAGACGAGCCGCCTGAAACCTGAAACCTCAAATCCTGGCACGCCCCGCTACGCCAACCTACAATAGTGATATGGACGACATAACGATTTCCTTCATCGGCGGCGGCAACATGGGCCGGGCGCTGATTGGCGGCCTGGTTGCCGGTGGCATGCAGGCCAAGACCATCCACGTGGCCGATCCCAGCGAGGAGCAGCGCAAGTCGCTGGCCGACGAGCTGGGCGTGACGGTGCACGACGACAACGCCGAGGCGGCGCGGGCGGCCGACGTGCTGGTCGTGGCGGTCAAGCCGCAGGTCATGGACGATGTCCTGGCCTCGGTGGCCGATGCCATCGACGCCGACACGCTGGTCATTTCCGTGGCCGCAGGCATGCCGATCGCTCGCATCACGAAGGGCCTGGGCGGTCACGACCGCGTCGTGCGCGCCATGCCCAACACCCCGGCGCTCTACCAGGCCGGCATGACCGGGCTGGCGGCGGGCGCAGGGGTGAGCGAAGCCGACCGCCGGCACGCCGGGCAGGTGCTCGAAGCCGCCGGCGAGGTGGCCTGGGTGGACGACGAGGCCTTGATGGACGTGGTCACCGCGGTATCCGGCTCGGGCCCGGCGTATTTCTTTTCGCTGGTCGAGCAGCTGACCGCGGCCGGCACGCGCGCCGGGCTGCCGGAGGAAACGGCGGCGAAACTCGCGCGCCAGACCGCCTTTGGCGCCGGCACCATGATGGCGAAATCCGAGCTCTCGGCCGGCGAGCTGCGAGCCCGGGTGACATCCCCCGGCGGAACCACCGCCGCGGCCCTCGAGAGCCTGTCGAGCAATGACTTCGAGCGCATCGTCGACGAGGCGGTCCGGGCGGCCGTCAAGCGCGGCCGCGAACTGGGAGAAGGCTGATGGGATCGGCCAGCCAGGCGTTCGCCTTCCTGATCGAAACGCTGTTCCAGCTCTACCTGGCCGCGCTGATGCTGCGCGTTTTGCTGGAGGCTTTCCGCGCGGACTACTACAACCCGGTCTGCCAGGCGCTGATCAAGGTCACCGACCCGCTGGTCAAGCCGCTGTCGAAGATTCTTCCGCGCGTCGGGCCGGTAAGCCTGGCCGGCATCGCCTGGCTGTATATCCTGGAAGTGCTGCTGCTGGTGATCCTGGCGGCCCTCGGCGGCTGGGCGATGGACTGGTCGGTGCTGTTGCTGCTGGCCGTGCTGCGCCTGGTGCGCATGCTGCTGGTGCTCTACCTGGTGCTGATCATCGTCAGCGTGATCCTGTCGTGGGTCGGCCAGGGCTTTCGCCACCCGATCGTGCCGCTGGTCTACCAGCTGACCGAACCGGTCATGGCGCCCATCCGACGCGTGCTGCCCCCGCTGGGCGGCTTCGACCTCTCGCCGCTCGTGGCCATCATCGTCATCCAGTTCCTGATCATCCTGTTGGGCGTCTAGCCGAGGCGCCCTGCCTGGTCAGGGAGGCGCTGCAATCGGAAGCCGGTGAAGACTCCGGTTGATCGAAACTCCCAAGCACCAAGCACCAAGCACCAAATCCGAAACAAATTCGAAATCCCAAATTCAAAACGTTGCGACCTGACGGGCGTTGTTTCGAATTTCGGATTTTTGTGATGCCGGCGCTTTGTACATCGATTCACCCGCACCGTCCTCAGGCGCGCAACCAAGCTACGTAGTAGCCCCCACTTGCCGCTCTGCCCCGTGCGGGAGTAGCATCAAAGTCATTCCACTGACGAAGGCGAAAGACATGATTCGACTGCTTGCCGGCACCATCATTACCGCGCTCGCCCTGATGGCGCTGTCCAACCCGGCATCGGCCCAGCAGTTCGAGGATATCGGCGACTACCAGGTGCACTACAGCGCGATGAACACGCGCATGCTGCCGGCGGAAGTCGCGCGGGCCTACGGCATCCAGCGCTCGGGCAGCCGGGCGATGATCAACATCACGGTGCTGCGCACCGCCGACAGCGACAAGGCGATGAGCGAGCCGGTGCGCGCGACGGTGAACACCTCGGCGATCAACCTGACCGGCCAGCGGCGTGACATCGAGCTGCAGGAAATCACCGAGGAAGACGCGGTCTACTACATCGGCACCTTCCGCATCGCGAACGAGGAGACGCTGAGCTTCGACATCAGCGTGCGCCCCGAGGGCAGCGAGCGGCCGCCGTCGGAGTTCAGCTTCCAGCAGAAATTCTACGTCCAGGAGTAGTCAGCCGCCTTCGGGCGCGGCCATGTGCTTGCGCTTGATGAATTCGTGGTGCGGCACGCCGAGCAGATCCGAAAGCCGGCGCAGAAGATGCTCCTCGTAGCGATCGATTCGGCCGTCCGCCCAGGCCACGCGCCACAGCCATTCGACCAGCTGGTCGCGTTCATCGCGATCGAGATGCGCCTTTAGGTCGCGCGTGAAATCGTGCAGCGACACGGCTTCGCGACGCAGTTTTTCAGCATCCCTCAGCAGCTCACCCAGTTCGGAATCGTCGATACCGAAGGCGTCCTGCATGGCCCTGTGGATCACGGCCAACTCGCTGTCGTCCCGATGCTCGTCGGAGGCGGCCATCTCCAGCAGGATGATGGCGGCCGCGCGGGCGATGGACTGCAGGTCCACCGGCTCGTCGCTGCTCGGCGCGACCCATGATCGGAGTTGTTCGAACCAGTCTGTCATGCCGGGGATTGTGGCACAGAGCGGCGGGGTAAACTGTCGGCATGACTCCCGAACGCAAGGCTCGCATCGAGCAGGTTGCCGCCAGCCGGCATCCGGATCTGACGGTCTTCCTCGAGCGGGTTCACAAGGCCCACAACGTGGCCGCCATCCTGCGCACTTGCGATGCCGTCGGCGTCCTGGAAGCCCATGCCGTGCCGCCCACCGGCGGCATTCCGCCGCTGAACCACACCGCCCAGGGCGCCCAGCGCTGGGTGAAGCTGCAGCGCCACCACGATGCCGTCGAAGGCCTGCGTTCCCTCAAGCAGCAGGGTTTCAAGCTCTATGCCGCGCACTTTTCAGACCAGGCGGTCGACTTCCGCGAACCCGATTACACCCAGCCCACGGCGATCGTCATGGGCACCGAGAAATTCGGCGTCAGCAGCGAGGCCGTGGCCGAGTGCGACGGCGAAATCCTGATCCCGATGCACGGCATGACCCAGAGCCTCAACGTCTCGGTCGCCACCGCCCTGATCCTCTACGAGGTCCAGCGCCAGCGCGCCGCGGTGGGCATGTACAAGCCGCATTCGCTCGAAGAGGAGCCGTGGAAGAGCCTGGCCGAAGCCTGGATCCAGCGCGACCTGGACCGGCGCAGGACGCCCCTGCCGGACAAAGAGTAGACCGCTGCATTGACGTGAAGGCCTTGTGATCGTGCACATCCGCGGGCTATGATAAGAAGTCGGAGAACTTCGTCCGGCGCCAGCGGCGAGTGAGGGAACAATGAAAAAGACACTGACGGCCATGGGTGTGGTGGGCTTGGTGTTGCATGCCAACGACGCCCTCGCCCGCGAGCTGGACAACCGCGACAACGACGGCGCCTCGTTCACGGGCCGACCCGGCGAGAACTTCGAGGGCGGTTCGGAGGCGATTCGCGGCGCCGGATCATACGACCAGTACATCTTCACCACGAGCGCATCGGGAGCCGGCGCGTTCGAAGAGTGGGCGGCTGCCACCGGCAGCGGCCTGGTGGGCATGGACGCCGCCGACCTCGTTTGCCAGTCAGCAGCCAGCGGCGCCGGGCTACCCGACGCCGGCACCTACGTGGCCTGGATCTCGGACAGCCAGAACGATGCCTACTGCCGGGCCCACGGGCTCTACGGCACCAAGGACGACGACTGCGGCGCCAGCGGCGGCTTGCCGACGACCGCCGGACCCTGGCTGCGCACCGACGGTCAGCTCTTTGGCGGCGACCTGCCCGGCATCGTCGACGACGGCGAGGTCTACCGGCCGGTCGAGCTCGACGCCAATGGATCTCCGGTGTTCTTTCCCCAGCGAGTCTGGACGGGCACGTCCCCGGACGGAACATCCGACGGGTTCAACTGCACCGACTGGACGACGGCCTCCTCGGGCGACGGCTCGGGGCTCTTCCTGGGCATGACTGGCGACACCCAGGGCACGGTCGTGAACTGGACCGCCGACGCCATCCAGTCCTGTTCGGAAGCCGGCAGGCTCACCTGTCTGTCGACGGGCACTTCGGGAATCGGCACGCCGCCTCCGCCGCCCTATACCGATTCCGAGCGCAGGGCCTTCGTGAGCAGTCTGGCGGGCCCCGCCAGCTTCTCGACCTGGCAGCTGCCGGGCGGGGGCACGCCTGATGACCAGGGGCTGCAAGGTCTCGACGCCGCCGATGCAATCTGCCGTTCGCTGGCCGGGGATGCCGACCTTGATCGACCGGACGAATTCAAGGCGCTCTTGTCGGACGTATCGACGTCGATCTTCCAGCGTTTCGATTTCCAGAATCAATGGTACCGCGTCGATCACGTCAAGATCGTCGAGAACCTGGGCGACCTGTTCGAGCCGGAAGAGGCCATTCAGACCGCCATCGCGCTCAACGAGCAGGGGCTCCCGGTGGTCGAGATCACCGATGTCTGGACGGGCGTGGATACGCAGGGAACCTCGGTCGCCGATTGCAACGGCTGGACCTCGAGCTCCTCGGGCGAAGGGACGTCGATTGGATCGGCCGTCTACTCCGACCTGCGCCTGATCTTCAACGGCTCGCAGCAGTGCTCGGAACCCGCACACCTGTACTGTTTCTCGGACTCCGACCAGATCAGCTCCCATAATTTCAGTCGGGAGGACTTCTACAAATAGCGTGATGGACGACCGGCCAGATCCACTTGAAGAGGAAGCTTCGCCGGAGCGCTTCGACCCCACCCTCGGTCACCACATCTGGTACGAGCACTGGCATCGCTACCACTGGGCCGGGCAGCTCGCCCGGGACAAGGTCGTCGCCGACGTCGCCTGCGGCGAAGGCTATGGCAGCGACCTGCTGGCCCGCAACGCCAGGCGCACGATCGGAATCGATGCCGACCACGCCACCCTGGAGTCGGCGCGCCGGAAATACTCGCGGGAACGACTGCAGTTCGTGCACGGCGATGCACGCGCCCTGCCCCTGTCCGACGACAGCATCGACCTCCTGGTCTCGTTCGAGACCCTCGAGCATCTCGCGGAACAGGAAAAGATGGTCTCGGAAATCGCTCGCGTCACCCGTTCAGACGGCCTGGCCGTCATCTCCACACCCGACCGGGCCATCTACAGCCCGGACGGCAACCATCACAACGAGCACCACGTCCGTGAGCTCGACGCGTCGGAATTGAGCGAGCTCCTGGGCGATTTCTTCCCTTGCGTCAGAACCTTCGGCCAGCAGTTCCAGTGCCTTTCGGTGATCGACGAGATCCAGGCCGCCGGCAACGATTCGACCGGCGTGACCCATGCCGAGCCGTCGGGCGAGGCGGCCCGTGAACGTCGGCCCGGCGGCCACGTCTACCTGATCGCCGTGTGCGGCCGCTCGCCCGAAATCCTGCAGGACCTCGCGCTGCCACAATGGCATGCCTTCAACGATATCGATGGCGCGCTTTTCGCGCACTACGAAAGCCAGATCAGGCGCCTTCAGGATGTCGACACGACGCTCGAGCAAACGCGCCGGCAGCTACGCGAAAGCCAGGCGGCGGCAGCCCACCTGGCGGCCCGACTGGGCTACTGACGCCGGGCGCGACCGATCCGCCGCGGCAGCGGACGACCTTTCACGAATGAAGGTAGAGCGCGCGACCCCATTCGTCGAGGTGGTCTTCGAGCACGTGATTGTCCTCCAGCCATTTGCGAAGCCCGGCGGCCAGGTCGGCGCGCGCATCCGGCTGCTCGGCCAGGCTGACCAACTCCCGGACCCACAGCGCGGAATTGTTGCCGAGCTTCAGGGCGGGCGCGTCGCGGTAGGCCTCGCAATCGCTGCAGACAACGGGCAGGCCCAGTGAGGCGTACTCGAGCAGTTTCAACGGGCTCTTGGCCCGGTTGAACGGGTTGTCGCTCAGCGGCGCAACGGCAAGGTCAAGGTCGAGACCGGCCAGCTTCTCGAAGTAATCCTTCAGCCCCACCGCCGGGTGAAACTCGCATTCCCCGGCGCCGAGGCCGGCCGGCTTCTGACCGAAGAAAACCCAGTGATAGTGCGCGCCGGTCTGGCGAACCACGGGCGCTAGCCAGTCCAGGTCGCCGGCGTGCTGCGGAGCACCGGCCCAGCCGACGCGAAGCTTGCCCTGCCGGGGCTGTCGCGGCGCGCGGATCAGCGCGCGCGGAATTCGGTTGGGCACGACGCGGATATCGGAAACGAACCGGGCGTAGTACTCGGCCAGCCTGCGGGTCGGCACGATCAGGCGGTCGCAATGACTCAGCGCGTAGCGCACCCGCTTGGCCATGTCGGGATAGTTCGTTTTCGAAAAGGGGTTGTAACGCGGCAGTTCGAGCAGCCAGTCGTCGAGGCTGAAGACGACGGGAATGTCGAGAGAGCGGTGATAGTCGGCGAGCTTTTCCAGCTGCGCATCGTGCAGGAAGCTATGCAGGACCAGCACGGAGGCCCCGGACTGCAGCACCTCCATGACGTTGGGCACGTGGCGTTCGCGCTGTTCCGGGAGGAAATGACAGGAAGCCTTGCCGGCGGCAGCCAGGGCAGCGGCCGGCGCGCGCACCCGGTAGAAGCCGCTCGCCCAGACATCGTGGGCATAGGCCAGCACCCGCGGCACCCGGCCGCCGCCCTTGAACGCATGCTGGCGGTATTCCAGGCCGTAGGGCGGTTGCAGGCTCATCGACTGCGACCACGCCGAGGGCGCGCGTGAGCGCGTCAGCGCGCGGAGCACTTCCTCCCGTTCGCGCGGCTGGCGGCTCGCGTCCGCACCCAGGGCGGCGGACGGCAAGGCGGCCTTGCGGACGAACTGCGTGCATCGCGAAATGGAAAACCCGGCCGCGCGCAGTCGTTCGCTCAGCATCACGGCCCGGTAGAAATGCTGCCCCGCCGCCGGCATGCCGCCGATGTCTCGCCAGGCGTCGCGATGAACGAGGAAAAAGTCGTCGTCGAGGAAATCGGCCGCCAGCGGAACCCCCGGCACGTCGAACGGCGCCGACGCCGGCGGGCCGTAGGCCACCAGGCCGCGCCCGCCGCAGCCCGCACGCCTGGCCACGAAACCGTCGCCGCGGCGATCCGAGGGAACGAAGGGGCTGGCCGCCGGCAGGCGGTAGCGCACCATGTCGCCCAGCATGGATAGCAGCAGTCTTCGGTTGTGGATCTGCACGTTGTCGGCAAGGAACACGAGGTAATCGACCGGCGGCAAAGTGCGTACCGCCCGGTTGATGGACTCGGCCGGATCGCGGGCATTCCAGTCGCCCACCCGGACGTTTCCGGGCCGGCGGGTGTCAGCGGGAAGCGTTGCGCCGGCGGGCAGCAAGACCGCCACGCCGGCCAGATCGACGCCTTCCTGGGCGGTCAGGTCGGACAGCAGCCGGCGCATGCCCGGTCCGGACCCGCCCTGAACGATGACGCCGATCCGGGCATCCCGCCCGGCGGCGAGGGAAGCCGAATCAACCGCACTACCGGCATCGGCGAGATCCGCTTTCCACAGCGACGCCCAGCGGCGATCGAGCATCGACAGTGCGCAGCCGTCGAAGTGAGCCAGGTCGTCGGCTCGCACCAGCTCGTCGAGGCGGGCAGCGGCAAGATCCTCGATCGAGGCTTGGGCCAGCAGTGAGCCGATGCGCCCGGCTTCGCCGACCAGGCCCGCCCAGCGGCGCGGCTGGCGATCGGGAAAAGTCCGGTCGCCCGGCCCGCGAAACAGCGGGGAATGGGGCGCGTCATCGCTGTCATGCAGCAGGTAATTGCACGTTGCGAACGGTTTGCCGGAGGCGCGCCAGGCGGCCACCCAGTTGCCGGCGTTCGCGGTCAGAACCGTATCGCCCTGCAGGAGGAAGACCGCCGTGTCGGCGGGGAGGTCTTCGAGTTCTGCAGCGCCGATCATCCGAGCGCGCGGGGCGTGCTCGTCGAGGCTGTCGCTCAACCGGCCCGGCGAGGCCTCGTCGGCCCGGGCGGCCAGGATCGCTACCTCACCCGGATCGGCCCAGTCTTCGGCGGCCTCGAGACACATCGCCTGGTCCAGCCACTTGTGGGTCGTCGCCTGCGCGCCGTCGGGCGGCGGAAGCGCATTCGGCCCGGTGCTCGATCGAGCCAGCGCAGCAACGCGGCATCGCCGCGGGTGGCGCGCGTAGAGCTGTTCGAGTTCCACGGCGATCGGATTGTCGCGATGCGGTGAGTTTCTCAGGTTTCGCGCGACCCGCTCGAGCTCGCCCCGACCGCGACTGCTACCGAGATACTCGATCAGTGACGCCAGTGCGCGCGCGTCTCCGGGCGGATACAACCAGCCGTTCTCCCCGTGCCTGATGCGGTCGAGGTAAGCGCCGTTGGCCGGCGCAACCACGGGCCGACCCCGCTCCCAGGCCTCGCTGAGGGTGATGCTGTAGGTTTCCTGCCAGATGGACGCCTGCACGACCAGGTCCACGTCCGCGAGCAGCTCGTCCAGCTGCGAGGGCAGGTAGGCGCCGGCCCACGGGATATTCGATTTTTCGAGCTCACCGCGCATCGCGTCGTGGGCATTGCCGATGATCCTGAAGCTCAAGGGCCCGCCCCTGAGCATCCCGGCGGCCGCCAGGAACACGCCGGCGCCCTTTCTGAGCGAAAAAGCCCCGAGGTAGGCGACACGCAGGGGCTCGCGCTCGGACGGTTCCACGGGCGCGATGGCCGTGGCCCGTCGGTAGAAGAAGGGCTCGAACTCGCGAATCGACGGCCGCAGCGCCGAACCGTAGGCTTGAGTGACGCTGTCGGTGACCAGGCGGCCGTTGCAGAAAATCCGCTCGGCCCCGTCGAGAATCTCCTGCCAGGACTCGCGTCGCTTCCTGATCAATCGCGGCAAGGGCTCGGCCAGGCTTTGGAACCTCGATCCCATGCAGCCGAGGCAATCATCGTCTTGCTCGTGGCAGATCACCTTGCCGCAGGGGTGACCGTCGCCCTTGGCGAAGATCATGTTGTAGTCGTGGCACAGATGAAAGAACTCGTGCATGAACACGATGTACGGCAGGTCCAGCGCCTTGCAGATCATCGGCCATGACAGCGTGCCCAGCCGCACCAGGGTGTGGAAGTGCACGTAGTTGAAACGCCCGCTCGCCACGATCCTCAGGAACATGCGATCCAGTTCGTCGTGCTCGATGCCCGCCGGGATATTCATGGCCACGTTCGGATGGGTCGTTCTGCGCGGATCGAAGCGGATGGCGCGGACATTGGGCGCGATTCGCGTTTCCGAGAAATCCGCCCAGGGATCCTCGACCCGGCCGGGGCAGAGGATCAGGTGTTCGCTGTCGGGTGAGAAGCGGCCGAGCAGTTCCTTCGTGAACAGCTCGATCCCGCCCAGGTAGTCCAGCTCGTGCAGGACGTGTAGAACACGTGTTGGGGCCTTCGACTCGCAACCGGCGATGAACTCGCGAATCGCGCGAATCGGGTTCCAGCGCGAGAATTGCAGGACTTCGCGCTGATAGGCGGGCCACCTGAGTGACAGCAGTTGCTCGTGCCGGCGCCTGAGCTCGACCGCCCTTTCCCCGAAACTCTGTGAGCCTTCGTGGAAGACCACGGAGGACGGCACCGCGGCGATCTTCAGGCCGGCTCGGCGAACGCGCATCGAGTAGTCGCACTCTTCGCCATAGCCGGGATCGAACAACAAGTCGAATGTACCGACGCGCTCGATCGCCGCGCGCTTGATGTACATGCAAAAGCCCACGGCGGTAGGCAGCTCGTACCACTTCGAGGCGAACGCCTCGCGCAGCTCGGCCAGGGTCTGTGCCGAAGCGTTCACGAGTTCGGGCACGCTGAGTATCGTGGCGTTGTCGGAGACCGGGTTGGCGATGCCGACGACCGGGTCGGCAGCCGCGGCGGCCAGCGCGCTCAGCCAGTGGGGCGTAAAGCGCGTGTCGGAGTTGGCAACGACGACGTCGCCGTCGATCGTCTCGAGCGCCTCGTTGACGGTTTTCAGGTAACCCTTGTTGCTCCGATTCCGGACCAGCCTCAGCCGCTCGCCGCAGCGGTCCGCGAGCGCGTCGAGCCAGCGCAGCAGGCGCGGGTCCGTGCTCGCGTCGTCGACGATCCGGATCGCAACATCTTCGGGCGTGGTCTCGAGGAGGGAGTCGATGCAGCGCTCGACGGCCGGCCAGCCGTCGAAAACCGGAACGACCACGGTCGGTCTTGTCGAAGTGGGCGGTTTTGATGGTCCGTCGTGAAAGTCCGACCCGCATCGGAGTGGATCGAACCCGCTGGACGGCATGGCAGACTCCTTATCAGGCGTCCAAGAAATTATTGTCTAGGGATACAGCAGGGAATCCTGCCAGGCGCCATCGACCAGGTCGAAGCAGATCCGCTCGTGCAGGCGGAACTCGCGGCCGTACCAGAACTCGACGCGCCGGGGACGCACGCGGAAGCCGGACCAGTGTTCGGGTCGGGGCACGGCCTGCCCTTCGAACTTCTTCTCGAACCGGGCAATCCGGGCCAGGAACTCCTCACGACTTTCCATGGGGGTCGACTGCTTCGATGCCCAGGCGCCGATCTGGCTACCGCGGGGGCGGCTGGCGAAGTACTCGTCGGCTTCCGCGTCGCTGACCGGCTCGGCCTTGCCGTCGACGAGCACCTGCGCCTCGTTCTCGCGCCACCAGAAAACGAGTGAGACATCACGCTGCTCCGACAGGTGCCGGCCCTTGCGCGAACCCAGGTTGGTGTAGAAGACGAATCCGCGCTCGTCCATGTCCTTGAGCAAGACGGTGCGCGCGGCCGGCCGGCCCTTTGCATCGACGGTTGCCAGGGTCATGGCCGTGGGTTCGGGAACGCCGTTCGCCGCGGCGCGATCGAAGCCCTCGCGAAAGCGCTTCACCATGGCGTCGGTCATGTCCTTGAAATCGGTCATTGCAGCATCTCTCCGTAACCGGAACGGTAATCGGGGTGGATCATTCGATAGCCGGACTCGAGCAGGCGGGCATTGCCCACGCGCTTGCCCTGGCCGCCGGCGGTCGCCTCGCGCGCTGCCGGCGCGACGCCGAACTGCCCGGCCAGCCAGTCCAGCACCTCGCAGCGCGGCGCTGGATGCCCGTCGCTGGCGCAGTAAAGTGGCGCGGGTCGTTGGAGGTCGAGCAGATGGGCGAGTACGCCGGCGCAGTCGTCGGCGTGGATGCGATTGGTCCACTCCGGGGGCGTTTCGCGGCAGCTTGCCTGGCCGGAAGCGACCTTCCGCACCAGGTAGTCGCGGCCCGGTCCGTAGATGCCGGAAAAACGCACCACGACGGGTTCGGCGCAGGCACGCCGCGCCAGGGCTTCGGCCTCGAGCAGAACGCGTCCGTTGAAACGCGCCGGTTGGGTTGCGCTGTCCTCGTCGACCCACTCCCCCTTGCTTTGGCCGAACACGGCCGTACTCGAAACGAATAGCAGGCGCCGCGGGGCGGCGTGTTCGAGCAGGTTGGCCAGGCCCTGGAAATAGGCGGCGCGATAGCCCGCCTCGTCGTACTGGTCCGGCGTTGCCTGGTAGACCACGGCATCCCAGCTTCGGGCGACGGCGGCCAGGCTCTCGGGCCTGGAAAGATCGGCGCCGACGGGAACGATGGTTTCCGGCAGCCTCTCGACGCGGCGGCGCAGCCCGTGCACCTGCCAGTCGCGATCATCGAGTTGCCCCGCCAGGCGTATACCCAGGTCTCCGCAGCCGGCGATCAGCAGGCGCTTCACGGCGTTACAGGCTCCGGCGGCGGCGAGCCGCCGTCGCCGCCGTCGTCCCCGCCCGGCCGGCGGGGCGGCAGCTTGCGCAGCCAGATGAGCCACACCACCAGCGCGTCGAGAATGATCAGCGCCTGCCAGAGATAGAGATGGAACCACTCGAACCAGACCATGTTCCACTGGCCGAGGTAGAACAGGCTGATGATGCGCACCAGGTTCAGGGCCTGGATGGCGACGAAGCCGATCGCGAAGCCAATCAGCTTGTGCTTGAGCGAAGCCGGGAAAGCGAAGATGGCCGCGAACAGGATGATCATCGCCTCGACCCCGTTGCAGCCGGGCTCGATGCTCACGGCAAATCCGGACTGGATGTCCTGGATCACCTTGCCGGAGGAAATGACGCCGCTGTCGAACAGCTCGATCAGGAAGACGCTGACCTTGGCGATACCCGCAGTGAACGGCAGGATGACGTGCTGCTGGACGGGCTGGAGCACCTCGACGGTAAACAGACCGAAAAGCAGGACAACGAAGAGAATCGAAAACCGCAGCATGAGCCTTCACACCGTTCAGAGGCAAGGGAGCGCCATGGTACCAAAACCGCCGCGATGGCGGCTTGGCGGGGACTTTCGGGAGGGCCGAAAGCGTGCCTCCGTGATAGCATTGACCACCGGTTGATCCTCGCGTTTGCCACTTTGCATGAACTGTCGTCGGCACGACCTCAAACTGACTGCGCGGCGCGCCGATATTCGGCGGCCGGCATGAACAGCACAAGCGAACGCGAGCCCCCCGAACGCATCTTCCTGATCGGCCCGATGGGCTCGGGCAAGACGACTGTCGGCCGCCACCTCGCCCGGCGACTCGGCATGGAATTCCTCGACCTGGACCTGGAACTGCAGGATCGCTGCGGCGTCGAGGTGGCGGTAATTTTCGACATCGAGGGCGAGGCCGGCTTTCGCCAGCGCGAATCGGCCCTGCTCGATGAACTGACCCGGCGCGACGGACTGGTCCTGGCAACCGGCGGCGGCAGCGTCCTCAACGAGGACAACCGCAGGATGCTGACCGAGCGCGGCCTGGTGGTCTACCTGCAGACCAGCGTGGAGCAGCAGCTCAGACGACTCGAGCGCGACAAACAGCGCCCGCTGCTGCAGGCGCCGGATCGCCGGCGACGCCTGCAGGAACTGGCCGAAAACCGCAACCCGATCTACGAATCCTGCGCCGACCTGGTCATTCGCTCGAGCAACATTTCGCCCGCGGCCATGGCGGCAGCCGTGATGCGGCAAGTGAAAGCCCACCGTCGACAGGCACAGGCATCATGAAAGTCACCCAGGTTCACACGACAAGCGGCAGCTACCCCGTCTACGTCGGGCAGGGCTTGCTGGCCATGCCCAGCATCTGGCAACGCCACCTCGAAGGCCGCGTCCTGGTCGTCACGGATGAAACCGTGGCCGGCCAATACCTCGAACGCGTCGGCCGTGTGCTCGACGAAGACCGGCGCTGGCGCTCGCTGGTCCTGCCGGTCGGCGAGGAAGCCAAGACGGTGGCCAACTGGCAGCGCGTGCTCGACGAGCTGGTCGATATGGGAGCCCAACGCGATGCGACCGTGCTCGCGCTCGGCGGCGGCGTGGTCGGCGACCTGGGCGGTTTCGCCGCGGCCAGCTACATGCGCGGCATCCGCGTCGTCCAGATGCCGACCACCCTGCTGGCCCAGGTGGATGCCGCCGTGGGCGGCAAGACCGGCGTCAATCACAGTGGCGGCAAGAACCTGATCGGCGCTTTCCACCAGCCGGCCGCGGTGGTGGCCGATATCGACGCCCTGGTCACGCTCGAAGACCGCGACTATCGCGCCGGACTGGCCGAAGTGGTCAAGTACGGCGCCATCCGCGACGAGCGTTTCTTCTCCTGGCTGGAAAGCCGCGCCCAGGCGCTCGGCGCGCGCATGCCCGACGCCCTGCTGGAGGCCGTGCATACCTCGGTCGGCCACAAGGCCGAGGTGGTCGCCGCCGACGAGCGCGAGGCGGGCGAGCGCGCCCTGCTGAATTTCGGGCATACATTCGGCCACGCGCTCGAGACCGCGACCGGCTACACCCGCTACCGCCACGGCGAAGCCGTCGCCATCGGCATGGTGCTGGCCACGCGCTTGAGCGAGCTGCTGGGCAAGCTGCGCGTGGGCACTTCGCAGCGCCTGGTGCACCTGCTCGAACACCTTGAATTGCCCACGGCGCTGCCCGACGATGTCGACCGCGACCGCCTGCTGGCCCTGATGCGACTGGACAAGAAGAATCGTGCCGACCGGATTCGCGTGGTGCTGCTCGAAGCCATCGGGCAGGCCACGGTGGAGACCTGTCCGGCCGACGATATTCGCGAAATACTGGACCAATCATGACCCCGAGATCCGATTCCCTGCTGATGCGCGCGCTGCGGCGCGAACCGGTCGAACGCACGCCCATCTGGCTGATGCGCCAGGCCGGCCGCTACCTGCCCGAGTACCTCGCCACCCGCGAGCGAGCGGGCAGTTTTCTGCAGCTCGCCGGCACGCCGGAGCTGGCCTGCGAAGTCACGCTGCAGCCGATCGAGCGCTATGGCTTCGACGCCGCCATCCTTTTTTCCGACATCCTGATCCTGCCGCACGTGATGGGCCGCGGGCTGGGCTTCAAGCCCGGCGAGGGGCCGTACTTCGAGCGGCCAGTGCGCACCGTGGCCGACATCGACGCGCTGCCCATGCCCGACGCCGAGGACGACACCGGCTACGTGATGGATGCCGTGCGCATGATTCGCGAGTCGTTGCCCGAGGGCACGCCGCTGATCGGCTTCGCCGGCAGTCCCTGGACGGTGGCGACCTACATGATCGAGGGACGCAGCAGCAAGGACTTTGCCCGCGCAAAGAAGATGCTGCTGGCCGAGCCCGAGGCCGCCGGGCGGCTGATGAACCATCTGGCCGACGCCACCGCCGATTACCTGGCCGCGCAGGTGGCCGCCGGCGCCGATGCGTTGATGCTGTTCGATTCCTGGGGCGGCATTCTCTCGCCGCGGCTCTACAACCAGTTCTCGCTGGCCTCGCAGCAGCGCATCGTCGAGAAACTCAAGGCGACCTGCCCCGACACGCCGGTGATTCTGTTCGGCAAGGGCTGTGGCCAACACCTGGAGAACCTGGCCGAGACCGGCTGCGCCGGCCTGGGCGTGGACTGGACGATCGACCTGGCCGAGGCGCGCGTGCGCGTGGGCGACCGGGTGGCGCTGCAGGGCAATCTCGATCCGGCCGTATTGCTGACCACGCCCGAGGTGATCGCCGAAGAAGCCAGGCGCGTGCTCGACAGTTTCGGCTCCGGTCCGGGTCATATCTTCAACCTCGGCCACGGCATCACGCCGGAAGTGCCGCCCGAGCACGTGTCCGTGCTGGTCGAGACGGTGCGCGAACACAGCCGCAAGCAATGACGATCCGGCGGCTGATCGCGTTGACGCTGGTGGCCAGCCTGGCCGCCTGCGCCACGCGACCGGCGGATGTCGTGACCGTTCACATCTTTTCCAACCAGCCCGATCACCCGGAAGTCCGGGCCGCGGGGGAGCGCCTCGAGGCGGCCGGCTACCGGCACCGCATCAACTACGCCGAAACGCCGGGCGGGCTCGAGGTCGCCGAAACGGTGATCGTGCACGGCGACAGCGCCCGGGCCTTCAACCGGGCGCAGGCGCTCGAAGAAATGCTTGCGGCTCCGGGTGAGTCGATCCGCATCGAGCGCGAAGGCTACGGCAATCACAGTTTCACCGCCGGCAACCTCGGGCTCTACCTTCATCGGCCCGAGCCGGATCAGGCACCGAAGCTCAAGGTGCGCGCCCACCTCGCCGGCAGCTGCAAGGGTCAGCCCGTCGAACTCTTTCTGCGGGTCGATCACAGCTATCGGCTCGAGCGCCAGCGCTGGGAGGACGGCTACACGCTGGTCGATGCCGGAAGCCGTCAAGGCGACTGGACGGCCAGCGGCAGCGGCTACGAGCTGACCGGCCCCGAAGGCGACGAGTGGTTCCTGGAACCGCCCCTGGATTCCGATCCGGCCGTCAACGTGTTCTTCGTTCGCCGACACCCCGATCTCGAAGGCTGCCGGCTGGCCGAGCCGCTGTAGCTCGATCGTTGCGTCGCCCGCGGAGCGAAATCGGCGGGAACCCTCTGCCCCGCTCCGGGTCGGAACGATTACAGGCTGCGTGAAACATAGCGCGTTTTTTCGCAGGCTGTTTCACAAGCCCGAGCAGGGAGGGCAGCTCATGACATCCGTTCTTCGCTACCTCGCCACCGTGGCACTGGCCGCGGTCGTCACGCTTTCGGCGTTCTACCTCATGCACCGGCTGATCGATCACGAAGGCACGGCACCAGTTTCCCATCCACCGGTCACCAGCATTCGCTTCGGCCCGGTGGACATACCGGATCCGCCCGAGGACAAGGTCCGGGAGATGCCCGAGAAGCCCGAACCGCAGGAGCCGCTTCCGACCAACGATGTGATCGCCGAAGTCGAGCAAATCGACCGGTCGCTGGACATTGAGGCCTCCCGAAACCCGACGCGAGATTCGGTCGCGGTCTACACCGCCGATTTCGCCAACCCTTCGGCCCGCAACAACAGTGGCGGCGCCCGGCCCGTGGCAACGGTGCCACCGCCGTATCCGCGCGAGGCCGCGCTCAACGGCATCGAGGGCTGGGTGCGCGTGTCGGTGGAGATCGATGCGCACGGCCGCGTCGGCGACGTCCGGGTGCTCGAAGCCGAGCCGCGCGGGGTCTTCGACCAGGCCGCCATCCAGGCGGTTCGCCGCTGGACCTGGAAGCCGGCCATCGTCGACGGCCAGCCACGGGCGCAGACGGTCGTACAGGAGCTGGCCTTCGACCTGGACCAATGAACCACCACGGCCGGGGCTGGTTGTGGTGCCCCAGCCGTCGATCCAGGCTCTGAGGCAATCAACGCGGAGGTAGTGCCTGGAAACCCGATTGCACTCAGTTGTTACGCAGCTGTTTCTCGAGCTTGGCCCAGGTATCGCGCAGGGTCACGGCGCGGTTGAACACCGGCCGCTCTGCCGAAGTGTCGGGGTCGGGCACGAAGTAGCCCAGGCGCTCGAACTGAACGAATTCGCCGGGCGCGGCCTGCTCCAGGCCGGCCTCGAGCCGGGCGTTGTCGAGCACCTCGAGCGAATCGGGGTTGAGGTGTTCGACGAAGTCGCGCTCCTTGTCACCGCCGGGATGCGGCACGTTGAACAAGCGATCGTAGAGGCGCACTTCGGACTTGACCGAATGCTCGGCCGAAACCCAGTGGATGGTGCCCTTGACCTTGCGGTCGGCGCCGGGCTGGCCCGAGCGGGTTTCGGGGTCGAAGCTGCAGCGCAGTTCGATCACGTTGCCGGCGTCATCCTTGATGACTTCGTCGCACTGGATGATGAAAGCGTTGCGCAGGCGGACTTCGCCGCCGGGCTTGAGGCGGAAGAATTTCCTAGGCGCCTCTTCCATGAAATCGTCGTGCTCGATGTAGAGCTCGCGGGTGAGCGCGACTTCTCGCGTGCCCATTCCCGGGTCCTGCGGGTGGTTGGCGGCCTTGACCCATTCGGTTTCGCCTTCGGGAAAGTTGGTCAGCACGAGCTTGAGCGGGCGCAGCACCGCCATGCGTCGCGGGGCGCGCACGTTGAGGTCGTCCCGGAGGTTTCGCTCAAGCGCGCCGAAGGGAATGATGCTCTCCGACTTGGTCACGCCGATCTCGTTGCAGAAGTTCCGAATCGACTCCGGCGTGAAACCGCGACGGCGGATGCCGGCGATGGTCGGCATGCGCGGGTCGTCCCAGCCGTCCACATGGCCTTCGTCGACCAGGCGTGTCAGTTTGCGCTTGGACAGGACGGTGAAATCCAGGTTGAGGCGCGAGAATTCGATCTGGTAGGGGCGTGACGACACCGGCAGGTGGTCAAGCAGCCAGTCATAGAGCGGCCGGTGATCTTCGAACTCGAGCGTGCATAGGGAATGGGTGATCTGCTCGATGGCGTCCGACTGGCCGTGGGCGAAATCGTAGCTGGGGTAAATGCACCATTTATCGCCGGTGCGCGGGTGGGATTGGTGTCGAATTCGGTAGATCACCGGGTCGCGAAGATTGATGTTGGGCGCGGCCATGTCGATCTTGGCGCGCAGCACGTAGGCACCGTCGCCGAATTCTCCGTCGCGCATGCGCTCGAACAGGTCGCGACTCTCGTCCGGATCGCGGTCCCGGTCCGGACTCGGCGTGCCCGGTTCGGTCAGCGTGCCGCGCTGCTCCCTGATGGCATCGGCGTCCTGAGAGTCGATGTAGGCCAGGCCGTTGTCGATCAGGTGCAGGGCATATTCGTAGAGGGTCTGGAAGTAATCTGACGCGTAGCACTCTTTCTTCCACTCGTAGCCCAGCCAGGCGACATCGGTCTTGATGGCATCGACGTAGCGCTGCTCTTCCCTGGCCGGGTTGGTGTCGTCGAAGCGCAGGTTGGTGTAGCCACCGAACTCCTCCGGCAGGCTGAAATTGAGGACGATAGACTTGGCGTGACCCAGATGCAGGTAACCGTTGGGCTCCGGCGGAAAGCGGGTGACGATCTTGTCGTACTGCCCCGCCTCCAGCTCCTTGCGGATCCGGTTGCGAATGAAGTTGGTCGGAACGTCCGGCGTATCGCTGCTGCTCATCGGTTTTCGGCATCGTTGATTTGAACCGCGCATTATACCGGCCGGGCGCCGGGTGCCGGAGGGGTGTGGGTCGGTGCGTCGGTGCGACGGTGCGACTATGCGTCCGTAGTCCGTAGTCCGGAAACCGGAACCCGGAACCCGGAAACCGCACCCCTGAACCCTGAAACCTTCTTTTAAGCCGCTAGACCGACCCCTTCCGGTGCGCTACCCTCACCGCATCCCGCAAAATCGGAATCGAGTCCATGACGCAGGAACATCGCTTCGATCATCACAAACTGAGCACGCACATCCTCATCGCCCTGGTCCTGGGCTTGTGCACGGGGCTTGTGATCAATCTTCTTCTGGGCGACGTCGAGTGGATCCAGAAGTATGTCGTTGGCGGCCTGTTCGAGGTTGTTGGCGAGATGTTCGTGCGTTTTCTGAGCATGTTGATCGTTCCAATCGTATTCGTCTCGCTCATTGCCGGGGTCGCTTCCCTGGCCGACCCCAAGAGCCTGGGACGCGTCAGCAGCAAGGCCATCGGGCTGTACCTGATCACCACATGTATCGCGATCGTGCTCGCGCTGTTGGCCGGCATGGTTTTCCAGACCGGCGTGGGCGCCAGCCCGGTCGGTATGGAAACGCCCGAGATTTCCGAGGCGCCGGCGTTCTCCCAGGTACTGATCGATCTCGTGCCCAGCAACCCGGTCAATGCGATGGCTGAGGGCAACATGCTGCCGATCATAATCTTCTCGATCCTGCTTGGCCTGGCGATATCTTTTGCCGGCAAGTCCGGGCAGCGCATCGGGGAATTCTTCAAGGACTTCATGGAAGTGGTCATGAAGCTCGTCGGCATCGTCATGCTGATCGCACCCTACGGGGTGTTCGCCCTGATCGCGGGTATGGCGGCAACGACCGGTTGGGGCACCTTTGCCGGAGTGATCAAGTACGTCTTCCTGGTGCTGGGGATGCTGGTACTCCACGCAGCGGTCGTCTACCCGCTGCTGCTCAAGACCTTTACCGGCCTGAGCCCCATCACCTTCTATCGCCAGTTCCGGGACGTCATGGCCTTTGCATTCTCTACGGCATCGTCTGGGGCGACCATTCCCGTGACCCTGCGGGCGGTGCAGGAACGCATGGGTGCGAGCAACCGCATCAGCTCGTTCACGATCCCGCTGGGCGCGACCATCAACATGGACGGCACGGCCATCATGCAGGGCATCGCGGTGGGCTTTATCGCGCAGTACTACGGCGTCGATCTATCCTTGTCGCAGTACCTCATGGTGATCTTCATGGTGGTCATGGCATCGATCGGGGCCGCCGGAGTGCCCGGCGTCGGCCTGATTCTGCTCGCCGGTGTTCTGGCTCAGGTCGGACTGCCGGCCGAGGGTATCGCGCTGATTCTCGGCGTCGACCGGGTCCTGGACATGACCCGCACGGCCGTCAATGTTACCGGCGACGCCACGGTGACCTGCATCGTCGCCAACAGCGAGGGCGAACTCGATACGGATCGCTTCAACAACCTGAGCAGCGGGGATGAACCCGCACGCGAGCAGGCATAGAAGCCTCCAGCGCGTGCAGATGGATTCCTGACGGGGAGCGCAACAGCCGACTCGGGGAGCGCGGTGCTGGTCGTGTCGGTCCTACTTGCTTCAACCGCGACCGATGGTCTCGCGTTCGCGCGATTGTAGATCCATCGCGTCGCGCATGGCCCTGGGCGCGCCAAGCGCGAATCCGAGCGCCGAGAGCGTGCAAGCGGCCATCACGAGCGCGATTGGCAGGGGTGTGGCACCCACTAGCACGGTCGACATGGCGCTGATCAACCCGCCCAGTGTGAACTGGGTTGCGCCGAGAAGCGCGCTGGCCGTCCCGCCCAGCTTCGGAAAGAATTCCAGCGCGTTGGCAATATTGTTCGGAATGATCACACCCAGGCAACCGCCGATGACGACCAGGCTGGACGCGACAGCCAGCAATCCGCCTCCGCTTGCCAGCACCCCCAGCAGGGACAGTACCGCCACGGCCTGGATCATGCAGCCCGCGCGCAGGATCCGGGTCGAGTGGAAGGACTTGAGCAGGCGGCGATTGAGCAGATTGGCGGCGACCATCCCGGCGACACTTGCGGCAAAGAGCAGTGAGAAAGTCCGGTTCGAGACCCCGAACCAGTCCTGGTAGATAAACGAGGCGTGGGTGATGAACACCAACATGACGCTGAATGCCAGGGTCTGAATGGCGATGAAACGCATGGTCGTGCCGTGGCTGACGACCTTGATGTAGTTGGTCACCAGCGTGTGGACGGGGGTACGAATCTTCGCGGCTGCCGGAAGATGCCGAAACAGTAGCCGCTGCAGGGTGGCCGCCACAACCAGTGCGTAAGCCGCCAGGAAAATGAAGATTGCCGGCCAGCTGAACTGGTAGAGAAGCACTGATCCGATCGCCGGGGCAAGCGCCGGTGCCACCAACATCACGATACCGATGAGCGAGAACAAGCTCGCGGAAGCCTGCCCGTGCGTCCGGTCGCGAACGATCGCGGGAACCGAAACGGCACAACAGGCACCGCCCACCGCCTGGATCATCCGCCAGAACATCATGGCCCCGAGCCCCTCGGACAATGCAACCATCACGCTGGCAACAGCAAAGAGACCCAGCCCGCTGAACAACACCACCCGCCGCCCGTACCGGTCGGACAAGGGTCCAGCCACCAGCTGCGCCAGCCCCAGTGCAAACACGTAGACACTCAAGGTCCGGCCCACCGCCGGCAGATCGACACCCAGGTCGGCGGCAATCTCCGGAAAGGCCGGCAAATAGGTATCGAGCGCAAACGGCCCGATAGCCACGGTCATGCCGAGAAGTATGGCGAATCGAAGCGTGGACACGGTTTGGTGTGCAGAGGATTAGGCGATAGCTTGCCACATCCACCGTCAGTAGGTGGAGGCGGAGGGCACAAAGCAAGCTAGCGAATTCAAACAATCCCGCGACCCGAAGGGTTGCGACAACATAAATGCTTGGCAGCACAGCTCGGAACACGGGTGCGGTTTGCGCGAAGCGCAAGAAGCGCCCGTGTGGAGAGCGCCCGTGCGTGACCGTTGGTCACTGCCAGCCGCTGACGCGACTGCACAGGCATAAAAAAAGCCCCGAAGCGTCGAGCGCCTCGGGGCTTTCAGGATAAATGCCTGGCAGTGACCTACTCTCACACGGCGAATGCCGCACTACCATCGGCGCTGGCGCGTTTCACTTCCGAGTTCGGGATGGGATCGGGTGGTTCCACGCCGCTATTGCCACCAGGCAAGGCTAACCATTATCCGGGCAAGGTCCGAAAAATATTCTAGACCTGGTCCGGGAACTCCCTGCCATCTACAAAAGCAGGAAGTCGGAATCTGTTCAAGAGCGTCAGTCGTGTCATCGCAGGAGAGTGTTGGCTCTCCAATTGGCTTTGGTGTTATATGACCAAGCCTCACGGGCAATTAGTACTGGTTAGCTTCATACATTACTGTACTTCCACATCCAGCCTATCAACCTGGTCGTCTTCCAGGGCCCTTCAGGGACCTCAAGGGTCCAGTGAAACCTAATCTTGGAATGGGCTTCCCGCTTAGATGCTTTCAGCGGTTATCCCTGCCGATCGTAGCTACCCGGCAATGCATCTGGCGATACAACCGGAACACCAGCGGATCGTCCACTCCGGTCCTCTCGTACTAGGAGCAGATTTCCTCAAGTTTCAAGCGCCCACGGCAGATAGGGACCGAACTGTCTCACGACGTTCTAAACCCAGCTCGCGTACCACTTTAAATGGCGAACAGCCATACCCTTGGGACCGGCTACAGCCCCAGGATGTGATGAGCCGACATCGAGGTGCCAAACACCGCCGTCGATATGAACTCTTGGGCGGTATCAGCCTGTTATCCCCGGAGTACCTTTTATCCGTTGAGCGATGGCCCTTCCATACAGAACCACCGGATCACTAAGACCTGCTTTCGCACCTGCTCGATCCGTCGATCTCGCAGTCAAGCACCCTTGTGCCTTTGCACTCACCGCACGATGTCCGACCGTGCTGAGGGTACCTTCGTGCTCCTCCGTTACTCTTTGGGAGGAGACCGCCCCAGTCAAACTACCCACCACACATTGTCCCTGAACCGGATAACGGTTCGAGGTTAGAACTCCAGTTACACCAGGGTGGTATTTCAAGGTTGGCTCGACGCAGACTAGCGTCTACGCTTCAAAGCCTCCCACCTATCCTACACAGGAATAACCGAAGTTCAATGTGAAGCTATAGTAAAGGTTCACGGGGTCTTTCCGTCTTGCCGCGGGTACGCCGCATCTTCACGGCGAATTCAATTTCACTGAGTCTCGGGTGGAGACAGTGTGGCCATCGTTACGCCATTCGTGCAGGTCGGAACTTACCCGACAAGGAATTTCGCTACCTTAGGACCGTTATAGTTACGGCCGCCGTTTACCGGGGCTTCGATCAAGAGCTTCGCCGAAGCTAACCCCATCACTTAACCTTCCGGCACCGGGCAGGCGTCACACCCTATACGTCCACTTGCGTGTTTGCAGAGTGCTGTGTTTTTAATAAACAGTCGCAGCCACCTGGTCACTGCGGCCTCCAGAAGCTCAGGGAGCAAGTCCCATCACCGCCAGAGGCGTACCTTCTCCCGAAGTTACGGTACCATTTTGCCTAGTTCCTTCACCCGAGTTCTCTCAAGCGCCTTGGGATTCTCACCCTGCCTACCTGTGTCGGTTTACGGTACGGTCAGTTGTTACCTGAAGCTTAGAAGATTTTCCTGGAAGCATGGCATCAATACCTTCGCCCCACATAGGGGGCTCCCCATCACGTCTCGGCATTGATCCCCCGGATTTGCCTAAGGGACCTGCCTACCTGCTTGGACCGGGACAACCATCGCCCGGCGTACATAGCCTTCTCCGTCTCTCCATCGCAGTAACAACTGGTGCAGGAATATTAACCTGCTTCCCATCGACTACGCGTTTCCGCCTCGCCTTAGGGGCCGACTCACCCTGCGCCGATTAACGTTGCGCTAGGAAACCTTGGGCTTTCGGCGAACGGGTTTTTCACCCGTTTTATCGTTACTCATGTCAGCATTCGCACTTCCGATACCTCCAGCAAACCTCTCGGTTCACCTTCGCAGGCGTACGGAACGCTCCTCTACCATGCAGGTAAACCTGCATCCGCAGCTTCGGTACATTGCTTAAGCCCCGTTGAATCTTCCGCGCAGGCCGACTCGACCAGTGAGCTATTACGCTTTCTTTAAAGGGTGGCTGCTTCTAAGCCAACCTCCTGGCTGTCTGGGCCTTCCCACATCGTTTTCCACTTAGCAATGAT